>JAEZID010000179.1 GCA_023416195.1 Pseudomonadota bacterium
CCCACCTCTAAACCAGCATTCCCTGAGAGCCGTGATAGACCATCACGTCGATAGGGGGCGTGTGGACCGGCGGCAACGCCCGAAGCTAAGCCCTACTAATCGCTCGATCGGCTTGATCCCGCGCTGGTTCGTGCCACGCGCAGCGGCAAGCCCGCTCTCAAAACCGACAACTCCCGCCGTCAAGAACGTCCTCGAACATCGTTGGTTTGCCTTTGTGCGCGTCGTGGTGACCTGGTGGTCATGGCGAGGTGCCCAGCACCCGATCCCATTCCGAACTCGGCCGTGAAACGCCTCAGCGCCAATGGTACTGCGTCTTAAGACGTGGGAGAGTAGGTCGCCGCCAGGTCGCCACGACGCGCACAACACGCCAACACCAACGAAACACGCCGTCACTTGCATCGTCTTCCAAACGAACCGGAACCGGCCGCCCCAAAAAGGGCGGCCGGTTTCGCGTTTGCAGCGGTGCCTAGGCGGAACGGAAGAGCTTGTTCACGACCGTCCCGCACCCACCTACGCTTGCGATGTCAAGACGTGGGAGGATCGTATGCGCATCGCCGGAACCGCAGCCCTCATGGGCGCCCTTGCGCTTGCCGCTTGTCTCGGCACCAACGACGCGCGTGCGGTGGATCAGGTTTTCCGGACGGAAAAGGCGGCGATTCAGGTGAAGACCTACGCGGGGGGGCTCAGCCATCCCTGGGGGATCGCCTTTCTGCCCGGTGGGCGCATGCTGGTCACGGAAAAGCGCGGCACCCTGCGGATGGTGTCCGCCGACGGCAAGCTGTCCGAGCCTCTGAAGGGCGTGCCCAAGGTCGATGACCGGGGGCAGGGCGGGCTGCTCGACGTCGCGCTCGATCCGGATTTCGCGCGCAACCGCCTTGTCTATCTCAGCTTCTCGGAACCGGGGGAGGGCGGGACGAATTCGACCGCCGTGGCGCGAGGGGCACTGAGCGCCGACGGGCGTTCGCTGGAGGGCGTCCGCGTGATCTTCTCGCAGAAACCGAAGGTGCAGAGCCGGATGCATTACGGATCGCGGCTGGTCTTCGACCGGCAGGGGCATCTGTTCGTGACGCTCGGCGAACGGTCGGAGATGCGTTTCCGCACCCAAGCGCAGGACCTCAACTCGCATCTGGGCAAGGTGGTGCGCATCAATCCGGACGGGTCGGTGCCGCCGGACAATCCCTTCGTCAACTGGCCCGGCGCCCTGCCGGAGATTTGGTCCTACGGCCATCGCAACGCGCAGGGCGCGGCCTTGAATCCGCAGACCGGCGAGCTGTGGATGAACGAGCATGGGCCGCGCGGCGGCGATGAGATCAACGTGCCCGAACCCGGCAAGAACTACGGCTGGCCGGTGGTGTCCTACGGCGTGAACTACGACGGGACGCCGGTCGGCACCGGCAAGCAGAGCGCGCCGGGCATGGAGGAGCCGATCTATCATTGGACTCCGGTGATCGGCTCCTCCGGCATGGACTTTTACACCGCCGACCTGATTCCGGGCTGGAAGGGCAGCCTGTTCAACGGCGGGCTGGCCACGGCGGAGGTGGTTCGCCTGGAGCTGGACGGCAAGCGCGTGACCCACGAGGAACGGATGTTCGCCACGCTCGGCAAGCGCATCCGTCAGGTCAAACAGGGGCCGGACGGAGCGCTGTACCTGCTGACCGACGAGGACAACGGCGAAATCCTGCGCGTCGCCCCCGCCGGGAAAGGCTGAGCGGCTATTCCACCCCGCCCGTGTCGGCGACGAGCCCGACGGATTCGATGCCGGCGACGGCGCACAGCTCATCGTTCTCCGACAGGTCGCCGGTGACGCCGACCGAACCGATGATGCGGCCGTCCTTGGAGCGGATCAGCACCCCGCCCGGAACCGGGACCATCAGCCCGCCGGCCAGATCGGAGGCGGCGTTGAAGAAGGCGGGCATCTTGGCGGCGCGGCGGGCCAGCTCGCGCCCGCCGAATCCCATGCCGAGCACGCCCCAGGCCTTGCCCATGGCGATCTCCGGCCGCAGCAGGCTGGAGTCGTCCTCCCGCTTCAGCACTTTCAGGTGGCCGCCGGCGTCCAGAACGGCGACGGTCAGCGGCTGGAATTTCTTCTCGCGCCCGGTTTCCAGGGCTTTGTTCGCGATGGCGTCGGCCATCGACAGCGTCAGTGTCTGTGTCATTGCGGTGTGGTCTCCCGATTGTCGGGGTTTCCGGCCCAAGCACAAACAGACGGGGATGGATTTCGACGCGCCGAAACCGGTGCGGCCGAACGACCGGACCCGGCGGCTGTTGTTCGGGTCTTGCGGGCCGCTGGCCCGAACGACGGTACCATGGGTGAGTCTGCCATGTCCTTCCGCATCAGCACGATTTTGGCGGTCCTTCTCGGCTGCGGCCCGGCCATGGCGGGGCCGGCGCCGGCGGACGTCGATCTCGGCATCCCGAACATCCGGCAGGACACGCCCAACTGGTGCTGGATCGCCACGGCCAAGCAGGTCATCCGCTGGACGACGCCGGACTTCGACCTGCCCCAGTGCCGCATGCTGGAAATCGCCCGGAACGTTCCCCCCGGCGAATGCTGCGATCATCCGGAGCGCTGCCGGCAGGACGGCACGCTGGTCGGCATCGGCCATCTGATCGAGCTGTTCACCGGCGTCGCGGCCAAGCCCGCGCCCTTCTTCGACGTGGACCGCATGCACCGGCTTCTGCAAGGCGGCCGGCCGGTCGTGCTGGCGCTTCAGAATGGGCCCGAGCAGGGGCACGCGGTGGTGCTGCGCGGCATCGAGTACATGCAGACCATGCGCGACGCCGTTCCGATCCTGCTGGTGAACGATCCCTTCAGCGATCACCCGGAGCGCACGGAGCGAGTCCCCTACGAGCTGTTGCAGCCGCTTCTGGCCGGTGGGATCGTCCCCAACGTGGGGCGCTGAACGGGGGGACCATAGTTCTTTGGTCCAATTTTCGGTGGTGCAGTGAACAACTGACAACAAAAACAGTTAGAGATCTCCGGTGGGGTTTCCGGGACATTCCATGCCGACTGTCGAGGAACTGCTGAAGGAGCGGGATGAGCTGCGTGGTCGGCTCTCGGTCCTCGACCAGGAGCTGGAACAGGCTTTGGTCGCGGCCGAGGACGCGCGCGAACGGGCCGATCGGCTTGCGGCCGAGCGCGTGGAATTGGACCGCGCGCTGGAAGCGCGTGAGCGCGAGGCCGCGGCGCTGCGTTCCCGGTTGGCTGAGGTTCAGCGGGACGCCGCCGATCTCGCCGGGCGGTTGGAACGGTTGCAAGGCAGCCTGCTGCCCAGCCGGGAGGCCAAGCCCGACCTCGGCATGACCCTGAACGAGGAGCTTCAGGACTTTGCCGTGCGTCTGGAGCAGGTCAACGCCTCGCTGGAGCAGCGCGTTCAGGACCGCACGGTCGAACTGGCCAACGCCTTCGCCGCGCTGCGTGAACGCGACGAGCGGCTGCACTTCGCCCAGACCGCCGCCGGGGCTGGCATGTGGGATTGGCACATCGCCAGGGGGTCCGTCGTCTGGTCGCGGGAGTGCTACCAGCTGTGCGGCATTCCGCCGGGCAGCATCGAACCGTCGCTGGACGGCTGGCTGTCCGCCATCCTGCCGGAGGACCGGCCGGCGGCGGAGGCGTCCATCCAGCGCGTTCTGCGGCAGGGAGACCGGGAGTTCCGCGCCGAGTTCCGCATCCTTCACCCCACCAAGGGGCTGCGCTGGATCGCCGGGCGCGGCCGGGTGCTGGACCGTGACCCGGAGGGGAGGCCGCAACGGCTGATCGGCCTGATCTTCGACGTCACCGAAACCAAGACGCTGGAGGACGAACTGCGCCGCGCCAAGGATACGGCGGAGCGCGCCGACCGCGCGAAGACCCAGTTCCTGGCCGCCGCCAGCCACGATCTGCGCCAGCCCATCCAGGCCGCCGCCCTCTACGCCGAACTGCTGCGCCGGCAAGCGGAAAAATTCGGGGCGGCGGAGGTGTTCGAACTGCTTCAGGCCTCCATCGCCTCGCTGCACACCATGCTCAATGGGCTGCTCGACCTGTCGCGGCTGGAGGCGGGGGTGGTCGAACCCGCGCCGGTCAACTTCGATCCCGACCCGCTGCTGTTCCGTCTGATCAGCGAGTTCCGGGCCGAGGCCCAGTCGCAGAAGGTGGAGCTGCGCTGCCGCCCCTTCGGCCAGCCGATCCTGACGGATCCGCAGTTGCTGGACCGCATCCTGCGCAATCTGGTGTCCAACGCGATCAAGCATGGCGCTTCGTCGGGGGCGGGCGGCGCCGTGCTGATCGCCTGCCGCCGCCGCGCCGGCCATGCGGAGTTCCAGGTCTGGGACAACGGGCCGGGCATCCCGCCCGAACACATCGACAGCATCTTCGAGGAGTTCCACCAGCTGAACAACCCGGAGCGCAGCTCCACCAAGGGCTTCGGGCTCGGCCTGTCCATCGTCGCGCGGATGGCGCGGCTGCTGGGTTTGCGCGTCGGCGTGCGCTCGGTCGTCGGGCGCGGTTCGGTCTTCACCGTCTCCGTTCCCCTGGCAGGCTCGGCGGTGCCGGCCTGTCCGGTCCTGGCCTCGCCGGTTCCGATGCCGGGCAGCGCCACCCCTCCGGCGCCGGACTTCACCGGCCATGTCGCCCTCGTGGTGGAGGACGACGACAACATCCTCAGGGGCATGTCCATGATGCTGGAGGATTGGGGGATCCGGGTCGTGGCCGCCCACACGCCGGACGAACTGGCCTCCCGGCTCGACGGAGTCCCCGCCGTTCCCAGCGTGGTCATCGCCGACCACCGCCTGCCGGGCGGAGCGACCGGCCGCACGGTGGTGGAGATGGTGCGGCGGCGCTGGAAGGTGCCGGCGATCATCGTGACCGGCGACACCGCTCCTGAACGCCTGCGCGAGGCGAAGTCCATCGGCTGCCGTCTGATGCACAAGCCCGTTGAGCCGCGCGAACTGGCGGAAACGCTGGCCAGGGTGATCCGGGAAGGGCGGGCGCCCTGCAAGGCCTGCGGGGCGGGCGGGTGAGGCTTTCGCCCGTCCCGCGACGGCGACGGTCCCCGACGGACGGTCCTCGGTTGACGGGGGCGAAGGCTTTGATCTATCCCGCTGGAACCGATGACCCGGGCGGACGCGGCCCCGGTTTTCCACCCAGTCCAGGATCGCCTCATGACCTCTTGCCCCTGCGGCTCCGGCCGTTCCTTCGACGAGTGCTGCGGCCCGATCCTCGCCGGCGCGCCGGCTCCGAGCGCCGAGGCGCTGATGCGGTCGCGCTACACCGCCTTCGTCCGCCATGACCTCGACCATGTGGAACGCACCCACGCCCCGGAAATCCGCGAGGACTTCAACCGGGCGGAGGCCGAGCGCGTGGCCGACGAATGCGACTGGCGGAGCCTGGAGGTCCTGCGCGCCACCGAGGAGGGCGACACCGGCACGGTCGAGTTCCTGATCCATTTCCGCCGCGACGGGCTGGACATGCGGCACCACGAACGCGGGGTCTTCCGCCGCGAGGACGGCCACTGGCTCTACGTCAGCGGCGAGGTGAACCCGAAGGGCGAACCGCGCCGGGTGGTGAAGGTCGGGCGCAACGAGCCCTGTCCCTGCGGGTCCGGCAAGAAGTACAAGACCTGCTGCGGCGCGTCAGGCTAAAGCGGATTTCAATCCGCTTTGGACCGCGACAGCGGTCCCGGCCGCCCATGCGGCCGAAGCCTGGCCGGCGAATGAGGCCATATGAATCTAAAGCGAATGCAAATTCGCTTTAAATGGGGCGCCCCCGCCATGGAACCGCGCTTTTCCTGCACCGCCTGCGGCAAATGCTGCCACGGCTGGCTGCCGCTGACGCTGAAGGACGCCGTCGCCCACGCCGGCCGCTTTCCGCTGGCCATGGTGTGGACGCCGGTGCGGTCGAACGCGAAATCCTACGATCTCGCCACGCGGCTCGGCCAGACGGTGCGGCTGCCCAACCGCAAGACGGTGGCGGTGCTGGTCCAGCCGACCGCCTATCTGCCGCCCTCCTACCCCTGTCCGGAACTGCGGGCGGATAATCTCTGCGGCATCCACGCGGACAAGCCGTCGCGCTGCCGGACCATGCCCTTCTACCCGTACCGGGAGGAAAAGGATCAGGCCGACCTGCTGATCCCCCGCAAGGGCTGGCAGTGCGACGTTTCGGCGGCGGCGCCGGTCGTCTACAGCAACCACGGGATCCTCGACCGCGCCGACTTCGACCGGGAACGGGGCGAGTTGCTGGAACAGGCTCCGGTCATGCGGGCTTACGTCGATTACATCCTGAAATACATGCCCTGGACGCTCGACGAGCTGGCGAAGCTGGCGGCGAAGCCGACCGGCGGCAACCTCGTCACCAGCCTGTCCTCCTTCCTGACCGCCACCCGCCGGCCGGACGCCAAGGCCCTGGCGGCGGCCCAGGCGCCCCTGATGCACGCGCTGGCGGAGCGGACCCGGAACGACCCGGCCCTGGCCGACTATCACCGCAACTACAGCGGCTGGGCCAAGGAGATGGACAGCCTCTCCCGGCGCCCGTAGCCGAGCCCCGATCCGGAAGGACCCGATCCGGAAGGAGTCGTCCGGATTGGTGGAACCGAGCAACCCCCGGCCTGTTTGTCCTCGGATTGACGACGGCTTTGGAGGCGAGGGGACCATGGAACAACACGATTACGTGCGCCACACGATCGATTGCCTGGAAGAGGCGCAAGCGGCTCTTCGTCTCGCCCAGCGCAAGGGACAGATCGAACCGCAGGACGAAACCCAGCTGATCCGCAGCCTCGACACCCTGACCGAACGCATCAGCCGCGTGCAGCAATCGCACTGACAGGCTGGGGGCCGGGCCGGGGGACGGGCCGGGGGAACGGGCAGAGGGGGAGGGGGGCGCATGAACGGACAGCGATTGGACGAGAATGGTTTGGGACGCAACGCCGCCGACATTCTGCGGGCGTTCGAGGCCGGGCGGCTTCTGCCGAGGGCCGAGGCGGCGCCGCACCTGCGGGGACTGCTGGAATCCCGGATCGACGAATTGTCCTGTCGGCTCGACGGCACGCCGATGCCGGGCGGGGTGGGCGGCAAGGGCGCGTGACGATCCAGGCGGACAAAAGAAAGGCCGGCAGCGTGCGCTGCCGGCCCAAGTCGCTCTTCCTGCGTGGATGATCGAAACCGCCGATCAGGCGCCTTCGGTCATGTAGTAAGCCTGGTTGTAGTCCAGGTGGTCGATGCCCAGGGCGGCCAGTTCCGCGGCTGCGGCCGTGGTGGCGACCGGGGCGATCTCCGGAGCCGAGGCGGTGACCGCCTCCGTCTGCTGGGTCACCGCGTGGGTCCACACGTCCACCGCACCGTCGGCCGGGGCGGCCATGGCCAGGGCCTGGGCGGTGCCCGGCGGGTTGATGGTGCCAACGCCCGTGGCGTCGGCGATGGTCGCCTTCGTCGGGTTGGACAGCTTCAGCGAGAAGTTCTCCACACCCTCCGCCACGTTGTCGCTCAGCACCTTGACGGTGACCGTCTTGGTCGTCTCGCCGGCGGCGAAGGTCAGCTTGCCGCTGGTCGCCGTGTAGTCCGAGCCGGCCTTGGCGGTGCCGTCGGCCGTGGCGTAATCCACGGTGACCGCCTCGCTATAAGCCTGCGACAGCTTCACGGTGAAGGTCGCGTCGGCGGTCGCCGGGCCGCCGGTCGAGCCCTTGTACAGGCCGGCCTTGATGGCGTCGTACTTGCGGTAATCGACCTGCCAGCTGTCGTTCATGATGCCGCCGGTGTCGCCCGAGCCGGGGCTCCAGGCCCAGTAGGTCCAGCTGGCGCCCTGGTCGCCGGG
>JAEZID010000212.1 GCA_023416195.1 Pseudomonadota bacterium
CCACGGAGATCGTGGCGGCGCATGTCTCCAACAATACAGTGGCTCTCAGCGATCTTCCGACGCTGATTGAGCAGGTGTACAAGTCGCTCGCGAATGTCGGGACCGAACCGGTGGTGACGGAGGAGCGCCCGCAGCCCGCCGTTCCCATCAAGAAGTCCGTGACCCCCGATTACATCGTGTGTCTTGAGGACGGCAAAAAGCTGAAGATGCTGAAGCGCCATCTCAAGACGGCGTACGACATGTCGCCCGAGGAATACCGGGACCGCTGGGGCCTGCCGGCCGACTATCCGATGGTCGCCCCGAACTACGCCCGCCAGCGCAGCTCGCTGGCCAAGCAGATCGGGCTTGGCACCCGCGCCCGTCGCGGCGCCGCCTAAGACGTTCAAGAACAGGCAGGCTTGAGCGTCGGTCTGCGGCGGATCGCCCCGCTCCGGGCGGTCCGCTTCGGAACCACGGGCTGGTGCCCTTATCCGGCCGCAGAGGATCCGACCGCCGCGGGTGCATGGCGAAGAGGCGGTTGACCGGCAACCGGCCATTCGTGTTATCCCTGTGGTGTGATCGGGCCGGACCCGGAGTATGGGGTGCCGGCGGTCGCTTTATCACGAACAACGCCGGCGAACCGTCGACATGGCTGATACCAGCACGGAGCAGGGCAGTTCGTCCGAACTGCGCATGGGCTCCCTCGAAGTGCGGCTGGCGGAGAACGCCGCCGAGATCGACTGGGCGCAGGCCCTGCGCTACCGCGTCTTCTACGAGGAGATGTCGGCGGTCCCGACCCCGGACATGGCGGCGCGCCATCGGGATTTCGACGCGTTCGACACGCTGTGCGACCATCTGCTGGTCATCGACCACGCGCGCGGCAACGGGCCGGAGATGGTGGTCGGCACCTACCGCCTGATCCGCCGTCCGGCGGCGGCGAAGGCCGGGCGCTTCTATTCCAGCGACGAGTACGACATCGGCCGGCTGGTCGCGCTTCCCGGCGAGATCCTGGAGCTGGGCCGGTCCTGCGTGGACGCGGCCTACCGCACGCGCGGCGGCATGCAGCTGCTGTGGCGGGGCATCGCGGCCTATGTGTTCCAGCACGACATCGCGCTGATGTTCGGCTGCGCCAGCCTGCCCGGCACCGATCCGGGGGCGCTGGCCGAGCCGCTGGCCTATCTGCACCACAACCATCTAGCCCCGCCGGAGCTGCGCCCGGTGGCGCTGCCGGAACGCTACGTCAGCATGGACCTGATGCCGCGCGAGCAGATCGACTTCAAGCGCGCGCTGAACGTCCTGCCGCCGCTGATCAAGGGCTATCTGCGGCTGGGCGGCTTCATCGGCGAGGGCGCGGTGATCGACCACCAGTTCAACACGACGGATGTGTCCATCGTGGTGAAGACGGACCTGATCACCGAAAAATATGCCAAGCACTACGAGCGACGCAGCCGCGACGCCCAGATCGTGTGAGGCGATGATGGCGACGGCAGAGGGTGGGCGCGCGCCGGGGTCGCCGGTCTTCGGCGGTCTGCGGCTGGCGCTGTATCTCGCCTGGACGCTGCTGCTGATCCCGGCGCAGGCGGTGGCCGTCGCGCTGAAGCTGCCGGCCCGCCATTGCATCCCGGTCTTCTACCACCGCGTCTGCGCCCGCATCATCGGCTTCGACGTGGTGGTGCGCGGGGAGCGGGTGGCCCAGGGGCCGGTGCTGTTCGTCTCCAACCACTCGTCCTATCTGGACATCACGGTGCTGGGCTCGGTCATTCCCGGCTCCTTCGTCGCCAAGAGCGAGGTGGCCGGCTGGCCCTTCTTCGGGCTGCTGGCGAAGCTTCAGCGGACGGTCTTCGTGGAGCGCAAGGCGCGCGCGGGGGTGGAGCGGCAGCGCGACGAGTTGGGCGCGCGGCTCGACGCCGGCGACAGCCTGATCCTGTTCCCGGAGGGCACGTCGAGCGACGGCAACCGCACGCTGCCCTTCAAGACGGCGCTGTTCGCGGTGGCGGCGCGGCGGATCGACGACAAGCCCCTGACCGTGCAGCCGGTCAGCATCACGCCGACGCGGCTCGACGGCATTCCCATGGGCATCGCCTTCCGGCCCTACTACGCGTGGTATGGGGACATGGACCTCGCCCCGCATCTGTGGACGGTCTTCACGCTCGGCCGCATGACGGTGGAGGTGGAGTTCCACCCGCCGGTGACGATCGACGGCTTTTCCAGCCGCAAGGCGTTGGCCGATCATTGCCAGCGGGCGGTGTCCGGCGGCGTGGCGCGGGCGGTTTCGGGACGCGAGTCTGTCATCCCTCTCCCGACCCAGGAGAGGGTGCCCGCGCCAGTGGGCGGGTGATGGAATATTCAGGGCGCGGTTGACTCGATTCTCGTTCGTCGTGTTACCATATTTCCCGGAAGCGACGCCGCGTGGCGGCGGGTCGCGCGCCGGGCTGTACCGTTCCGGCGCGCCTTTTTGTTTTGGTGTGGAAGGGATCGTTGAGCAAAAAGCTGTTCATCAAGACCTGGGGCTGCCAGATGAACGTCTATGACTCCGCCCGCATGGCGGATGTCCTGGCCCCCCTGGGTTACCGGCCGGTGGAAGAACCGGACGGCGCCGACATGGTGATCCTCAACACCTGCCACATCCGCGAGAAGGCGTCCGAGAAGGTGTTCTCGGAACTCGGCCGTCTGCGCCAGATGAAGGACGCCAAGGCCCAGGCCGGCGACGGGCGCATGATCGTCGCCGTGGCCGGCTGCGTCGCGCAGGCCGAAGGCGAAGAGATCGTCGCCCGCGCGCCCTATGTGGACATGGTCTTCGGGCCGCAGACCTACCACACGCTCCCCGAAATGGTCGCGAAGGCCAGCCGCGCGGCCGGCAGCGTGCTGAACACCGATTTTCCGGCGGAGTCCAAGTTCGATTACCTGCCCGACGAGGCCGGGTCGCAGGGCGTCGCCGCCTTCCTGGCCGTGCAGGAGGGATGCGACAAGTTCTGCACCTTCTGCGTCGTCCCCTACACCCGTGGCGCCGAGTTCTCGCGCACCGGCGCGCAGATCCTCGCCGAGGCCCGGCGCCTCGTCGCGGCCGGCACGCGGGAAATCAACCTGCTGGGCCAGAACGTCAACGCCTGGCACGGCGACGGGCCGGACGGCACGACCTGGGGCCTCGGCAGGCTGGTCCGCGAGCTGGCGGAGATCGACGGGCTGGAGCGCATCCGCTACACCACCTCGCACCCGCGCGACATGGACGACGACCTGATCCGCGCCCACGCCGAGGTGCCGCAGCTGATGCCCTACCTGCATCTGCCGGTGCAGGCGGGCTCCGACCGCATTCTTGCGGCGATGAACCGCAAGCATACGGCGGACGACTACCGCCGCATCGTCGACCGGCTGCGCGCCGCCAAGCCGGATCTGGCCCTGTCGGGCGACTTCATCGTCGGCTTCCCCGGCGAGAGCGACGCCGACTTCGCCGAGACGCTGCGTCTGGTGACGGACGTCGGCTATGCGCAGGCTTATTCCTTCAAATACAGCCCGCGCCCCGGCACGCCCGCCGCCCTGGAACACGCCCAGCTGCCGGAGGAGGTGAAGGACAGCCGCCTTGCCGCGCTCCAGCAGTTGCTGAACGCGCAGCAGCAGGCCTTCAACCAGGGCTTCGTCGGGCGCACCGTGCCGGTCCTGTTCGACCGG
>JAEZID010000302.1 GCA_023416195.1 Pseudomonadota bacterium
TCGGCGACCCGAAGACCACGGCGGCGGTCGGCGCCATGCTGTGCGAGCTGGGGCGCTGCGGCAACCTGCGCAACTTCGCCCTGTCGGCCGACCGGCTGTTCGTGAAGTCCACGGCGCGCTACGTCGGTTTCCTCGACCTCGTCGGGACCATCACCCAGGACAACGTGCTGGACGAGCTGGACGTGGACGTCCGTCCCTCCGACGAGACGGGCGGGGCGGAGACGCGGGACCTCGCCAGGACGCACGTCTACCGGGGCATCGTGCAGCTGGGCTTCCGCCAGCTGCCCATCGCCCGCTGGCCGGCGACGCCGCTGTACCTGATGCACGCCGTGCCCGAACGGGCGGAGGCCGCGCGCGCCGCCGCCCCGCTGCTGACGCTGAAGCGCACCGTGCGCATCCCCAGCGCCGATCAGGTGCGCCGGGGCCGCAAGCCGCCCTTCGCGGTGGAGGATTACGGCATTTCCACGGCCGAACCGACCAACTCCGTCGCCGGATTCCGCTCCACCGACGTGACGCTCAGCCTGCACACCCTGCCCTACACCGGCGTGGGGGAGAGCGGCTATTGGATCGACACCGGCGCCGTCGCCCTGCAGAAGTGAGAGAGCCGTCATCATGACCATGGATGGAAAGCCGCTTTCCGACCTCTGCCAGAACGCCTTCGAGGCCGCCGGACAGGCGATCTCCTGGATCGGCGACACCCGCGCCGAGGCGCCGCGCCTGGACCGCGAGGGCGACGCGCTGACGCTTCAGCTGCGCCAGACGCGCAACCACCTGCGCCGCCTGCGCCGCGCCGCCGGACAGCCGCTCGCCGTCGGCTTCTTCGGGGAGAGTCAGGTCGGCAAGTCCTACCTCGTCTCCGTCCTGGCGGCGGGTGCCAACGGGCGTCTGGAAACGCAGCTCGGCGATGACCGTCTCGACTTCCTGACGCACGTCAACCCGGTCGGCCACGGCAAGGAGGCGACCGGCCTCGTCACCCGCTTCACCTGCCAGCCGGGCGGCGCGCCGTCCAGCCATCCCATCGACGTGCGGCTGCTGTCCGAGGCGGACATCGTCAAGATCCTCGGCAACAGCTATTACCGCGACTTCAACCAGCAGACCGCCACCCAGATCGGCGACGAGACCATCAAGGCCCGTCTGGCGGAACTGCGCGGCAAGGCCCAGGCGCAGCCGACCGGCGACCTGACGCCGGAGGACGTGATCGACGTCGCCGACTATTTCGGCCACCACTTCAAGGCGTCCATGGAGCGCTACGCGCGCTTCTGGAAGGAGGCGCCGGACCTCGCCCCGCGTCTGGCGCCGGAGGACCGCGCCCGCCTGTTCGGCCTGCTGTGGCAGGACGTGCAGCCCTTCACCGACTGCTGCCTGATGCTGACCCGCGCGCTGGGGACGCTCGGCCATGCGGAGCGCGCCTACTGCCACCTGTCCGCGCTGGTCGAACGCCGTGGCGGCGACTTCAGCAAGGAGAAGGGCATCATCAACGTCCAGACGCTCTGGCATCTGGGCAAGGACGGCGCCGACGCCGTGCCGCTGCTGCCGGTCCGGGACGGCGCGGCCGGGGCGGAGGTGTCGCTTCCCCGCTCCGTCCTCGCCGCGCTGGTCGCGGAACTGCGCTTCGTGCTGGCCGACCCGCCGGCCGCCAAGCTGGTGGAGCGGGTGGACCTGCTGGACTTCCCCGGCTATCGCGGGCGCCTGAACGTCACCAGCGTGGCGGAGGTGACGCACCAGTCGCGCTCCACCGCCAACGCCGACCCGGTGGCCGAACTGTTCCTGCGCGGCAAGGTCGCCTACCTGTTCGAACGCTACACCGCCGACCAGGAAATGAACCTGCTGCTGCTGTGCGTCGCCTCCTCCCGCCAGCCGGAGGTGGCGGCAGTCAAGGACGCGGTGTCCGCCTGGGTACGCCAGACCCAGGGCGCCACGGCGGCGGAACGGCGCCGCCGCGCCGCCGGCCTGTTTTTCGTCATCACCCGCTTCGACGAGAAGGTGGCCCCGGTGGCCGCCGAAACGGACGAATCCCGCCGCATCGTCTGGTCCGACCTGATGAAGATGGCGCTGGAGAAGATCGGCGGGGAGGATTGGGTCGCCGACTGGAACGGCCGCCCCTTCGACAACACCTTCCTGACCCGCAAGCCCCGGCTGGCCGGATCGGTGATCGCGGTCGAAGGCCCCATCGAAAGCGGCGTCGAGACCGGCTATCTGCCCGGCCAGAAGGAGCGGCTGGACAAGCTGCGCGACGCCTTCCTGAACGAACCGCTGGTCCGCGCCCACATCGCCGAGGCGCCGGACGCCTGGGACGCGGTGATCGGGCTGAACGACGGCGGCGCCGCCCGGCTGGTCGCCAAGCTGTCGGCCGCCGCCGACCCGTCGCAGAAGACCGGCCGCATCGAGGAGTTGCTGGCCCACGAATGCCGCCGCCTGCGCGACGGCGTCGGCACCTTCTATTCCGGCACCGGGGCGGAGGCGGAAGAGCGGGTTCTCGCCGATTTCGACCGCCTGCTGGAGGGCCTGAACCCCGATTTCCTGGGCGGCATCCTCGCCAGCCTGTACCCTTCGGCGGAGCGGCTGCGCTCGCTCTATTTCGGCGCGGGCGAGAAGGCGGAGGCCGAGACCCCGGCCGCGCGCCCGCAACGCAGCCGCCTGGACCTGTCCGCCCTGCGCAGTTCCGCCCCCGCCGCGAGCGCCGCGCCGAAGGCCAGGTCCGGCCGCGCGGCGGATTTCGCCCGCGCCGTCCTGCGCGATTGGCAGGAGCAGTTGCAGGCCTTCCCCGAGGACGAGGCGCTGTTGCGCCATTTGGGCAACCTGCCGCGCGACTCCGCGCTGTTCATCACGCGGGAGCTGCGCCGCGCCGCCTCCGCCCGGAACCTGGAAGACCGCATCGTCCAGGCCATCGAGGCGGCGGAGGCCAACGTCGGCGCCCAGTGGGAGGCGCTGGTGGACCGGCAGGTGCTGACCGCGTCGATGGCGATCAGCCGGCTGATCGACTACCTCGGCATGCTGGACCGCCCGCCGTCCGCCCGGCCGACCCGCCCCGGCGACGACAGCCCGGTCTTCGCCGACCCGCCGCCGGCCGGCGCCTATCCGGACCTGCCGGAGGAGGAGACGCCCAGCCCCTTCGCCATCGACTGGCTGCTGTCGCTGCGCCAGAGCGCGCTGGACAATCTGGGCCATTCGGAATCCAGCGAGATCCCGCCCCACGCCAACCAGCGCCTCGGCCGCATCCTGGCCGCGCTGCCCGCCACATTGTCCAACACGGGCGCCTGAGCACGAGGGAGACCACGGCATGCGCGCCGACATCACCACCCACCCCCGGCTCGGCCCTGGCCATGGGCAGATCACCTTGGGCACCGGGGTCACCGCCCCGACCGCCATCGCGATCGAGCGCAACCAGAGTTCCTCACGCTGGCTCGGTCCCAACGGCTGGCAGGCGCACGAGCACGCCTTCACCGTCGGGCTGGATCCGGAGGTCGGCGTCGAAGCCGGCCAGACGGTCCTGACGGTCGGCCCCGCCATCGTCGAGCCGCTCCTAGAGGCGCAGGCGACCGCCGCCGCCTTCCGCCTGTACATCCATGGCGAGACGAAGAGCGCCACAACGCTCAGCGTGCGCGGTCTGCTCGGCAGCCGGGCGCGCGCCGCAGAACCGCCGCCGCCACCACCGCCGCCGATTGAGGAGCCAATTGTTGAGCCGGTTCGGGAGGAACTGAAGGTCGCGCTGACCGACCCGCCCCAGCCCACGCGCGACGACCCCAAGCGACCGAACGTCGGCCTGATCGCCGCCGGAGTGGTGCTCGCCCTCGCCATGGCTGGCGGTGCGGCGTGGTTCGTCCTGAACAAGAACGCCGACTCCCCCACCCAGACCGCCGCCGCGCCGCCTCCGGCGCCCGCGCCGCAGGACATCCGCGCCGAGGTCCGCACCTATTTGGAGCGCACGCCGCCGGCGGCCGACGCGCGCGCCAAGGGTGACGAACTCGCCAAGGGCGGAAAGCTGGACGGCGCGCTGCTGGTCTACCGCTACGCGGCGGAAAAGGGTGACGGCGGCGCCGCCCTGGCGCTTGCCCGCATGTACGACCCGGCGACCTTCAGCCCGCAGACCAGCCCGCTGCCCGGCCCCAACGCCGACACGGCCAAGCGCTGGTACGAGGCGGCGGCGGGCGCGGGTTCGGTGCCGGCACAGCGTCGCCTTGGCACTCTGCTGAAGGACAGCGACCCGCCGAAGGCGCTGGAATGGCTGAAGAAGGCCGCCGCCGCCGGCGATGCGGAGGCCGCGACCCTCGCCGCCGCGCTGGAGAAGAAGTGATGAGCCTGCCTGAATTCGGAAACGAAACGGCTGCTCCGGGCCTCCCTGCACCTCTCCACCGTCATTCCCGCGAAGGCGGGAATCCAGGGCGGATCAGCACGGCTGTGCGGAGTTTTCTGGATCCCCGCCTTCGCGGGGATGACGGTGAGGGAAGGCGGTTTCCTGCTGTAAGAACGGCCAACACTTGGAAGACCGCTCTCTTCACTGCCTTGTGCCTGACGCTGGCCGCTCCCCTCATCGCCCACGCGGCGCCGGAGCGGACGCCGCTGCTGATGGAGGGCAAGAAGACGCTGCACCAGCGCGTGCTGACGCGCCCCGGCGCCGCGCTGGCCCCGGCGCCCGGTTCCACGGCCAAGGGCACCGAATTGCCGGCGCTCTCCATCCTCTACGTCTACAACCGCAAGACGGTCGGCGATGCGGAATGGCTGGAGGTCGGCCCGAACAGCCGGGGCGAGGTGAAGGGCTGGGTCAAGGCCGACGCGACTCTGCCCTGGAAGCAGCAGTTGACGCTGGCCTTCACCAACCCGGCCGGGCGCGACCGCGCGCTGCTGTTCAAGGACAAGGCCGGCGTGCTGTCGGTGCTGGAATCCGCCGATCCGGGAGCGGCGGCCAAGCCGCTGCTCGCCGCCGCGACCAAACCGCCCCTGCCGGCGAACTCGCCCGTGGTGTCGGTCGAGCCGGAAACCCACGTCGATTTCAACAAGCGCTTCTATCTGCTGCCGATCCTCCAGGCGGAAGAGGCGTACCACGGCGCCGGCTTCCCCGTGCGGGTGCTGGAGGTCGCGTCGGTCACCGCCCGGCCGGAAAAAGCCCCGGAGAAGGCGCCCGACAAGCCCGCGCCCGACCGGACGCTGGCGTTGCGCAACTTCACCGCCAACGTGGTCTTCGTGATCGACAGCACGATCTCCATGGACCCTTACATCGACCGCACGCGCGAGGCGGTGCGCCGCATCTACGCCCGCGTGGCCGAGGCCGGGCTGGGGTCCAAGGTGCATTTCGGGCTGGTCGCCTTCCGCTCCTCCACCACGGCGACGCCGGGGCTGGACTATGTGTCCAGGCTGTTCGCCGACCCCAACAAGGTGGCGAACGGCGATGCCTTCCTGGCCCAGGTCAAGGGCCTGTCCCAGGCCAAGGTGTCCAGCGCCCGTTTCGACGAGGACGCCTTCGCCGGGGTGATGACCGCGCTGCGCGACATCGACTGGTCGGAAGCCGGCGGACGCTACGTCGTCCTCGTCACCGACGCGGGCGCGCTGAAAGGCGGCGACCCCCTGTCGGAAACCAAGCTCGACGCCGAGCAGGTGCGGCTGGAGGCGGAACAGCGCGGCGCCGCCATCTACACGCTGCACCTGAAGACGCCGGCCGGCAAGGCGAACCACGCCCAGGCGCAGGCCCAGTATCAGGCGCTGTCCTTCAACAGGGCGCTGAACAGGCCGCTCTATTACGACGTCGAGGCAGGCTCGGTGGATCGGTTCGGCGCCACGGTGGACGCGCTCGCCGACGCCATCGTCAATCAGGTCAAGGCCGCCGCCGATGGCAAGATGTCGGAGGACACTCCCGCCACCGCGCCGGACAAGACCCCGGAAAAGGACCCCGCCAAGCGCGCCGCCGACGACGCCCGGCTGGTCGGGCGGGCGATGCAGCTGGCCTATCTCGGCCGCGTCGAGGGGACCGAGCCGCCGCGCCTGCTGCGCGCCTGGATCGCCGACCGCGATTTCGCCAAGCCCGACCTCGCCACCACCGACGTGCGCGTGCTGCTGAACAAGAACCAGCTGTCCGACCTGAAACAGGCGGTGCAGGGCATCGTGGACGCCGGGCAGGCGGCGCAGCTGACGCCGGACGATTTCTTCAAGCGCCTGCGCTCGGCCGCCGCCGTGCTGGGCCGCGACCCCAACCAGATGAACCGGCCCGACGCGCTGAAGCTGGGCGATCTCGGCCTGCTGGGCGAGTATCTCGACGACCTGCCCTACAGGAGCAAGGTGATGAGCATCGACCAGGAGACCTGGAGCCGCTGGTCCATCGGCGAGCAGCAGGCTTTCCTGGACGAGTTGGAGCGCAAGCTGCGCCTGTACCAGCTCTACCACGACGACACCGCCCGCTGGATCGCGCTGGACGAAGGCGGCAGCGCCGCCGACGCCGTGTTCCCGGTGCCGCTGGAAGCGCTGCCGTGACCGACGTCCTCCGGCTGGAGGCGGTGACGCGCCGCCACGGCGCGGGAAACGGCGCCTTCCGTGTGGAGGTCGGCCGCCTCGCCGTCGCGGCCGGGGAATGCGTGGCGCTGACCGGCCCGTCCGGGTCGGGCAAGAGCACGCTTCTGGACCTGCTGGGCCTGATCGCCGCGCCGGAAAGCGCCGAGCGTTTCACCCTGACGGCGGCGGGCGAATCGCTGGACGTCGCCGGGCTGTGGGCGCGGCGCGACCGCGACGCGCTCGCCGACGCGCGGGGCAGCGGCATCGGCTATGTGCTGCAAACCGGCGGACTGCTGCCCTTCCTGACGGTGCGCGAGAACATCGCCCTGTCCTGCCGGCTGAACCGCCAGGACAGCGCCCGGCGGGTGGCGACGCTGGCCCGCGTGCTGGGGGTGGACCGGCTGCTGGACCGCAAGCCGCGCGCCCTGTCCATCGGCGAGCGGCAACGCGTCGCCATCGCCCGCGCGCTGGCGCACGGGCCGTCGCTGATCCTGGCCGACGAGCCGACCGCCTCGCTCGACCCCGCCAACGCGGAGCGGGTCATGGCCCTGCTGCTGGAGGTCACGCGCCACATGAAGGTTGCGGCGGTGGTGGCCAGCCACGATTGGGACCTGCTGGCCCGCCACCGGGTGCGCCGCGTGTCGGCCGATCTGTCCGCGTCCCAGGACGGCGCGGTCGTCGCGCGCTTCAACGGGTGAGCGCGATGAACCGCTGGCTTCCCGCCCTGCATTTCGCCTGGAAGGATTTCCTGCACGAATGGCGGATTTCCGCCTGCCTCGTGCTGGCGCTGGCGGCGGTGCTGACGCCGCTGCTGGTGCTGTTCGGGTTGAAGTCCGGCATCGTCACGACCCTGACCGAGCGGCTGAAGGCCGACCCGGCCAATCTGGAAATCGTCGTGCTCGGCAACGGCCGGCTGGAAACGGCGTGGTTCCAAACCTTGTCCGCCGATCCGCTGGTCCGCTTCGCGGCTCCCCGGACCCGCAGCCTCGCCGCAACCATCGACCTGCTGGCCGATGCGGACGGCGGGCGCCGCGTGCTGCCGGCGGTGGAGATGCTGCCCACCGGCCCCGGCGACCCGCTGCTGGACAGCCGCCCGGTGCCGGCCGATGCCGCCCAGGCGG
>JAEZID010000306.1 GCA_023416195.1 Pseudomonadota bacterium
CGGCGGCCACGCCTGGACCCTGACCGACACGGGAGCCGGACGGGGCGTCGCCTACGTCGGCATCTCCGCGGCGCCCGAACTGGCGGGGTCCCTGCTTCTGCTGCTGGACGGGCATGGGCATGGGGACGGACACGGGCACGGGCACAATGGCGGGCATGGAACCCGCCATGGCCCCGAGGTCTGGCTGAAGCGGGCCGCCGAGGCGCCGCCCGCCCGCCTTGACGAGGCATCGCTGGCCGCCGCCGGCTGGAAGCAGATCACCTCCACCTTCACCGCCGGTGTGACCCGATGAGCCGCTTCATGAACCGCCGCCATTTCCTCGCCGCCGCTCTGGCGGCCGGCGTCCTGCCGGCGGCCGCCCGCGCCGCCACGTCCGCAGTCGCACCCGCCACCCGCCCGCGCTTCGGCGTCACCCTGCACCCCTACTACTCCTACGTCGCCAACATCGTCGGCGACGCGGCGGAGGTGGTGCCGGTCATCCCCGCCGGCTTCAACCCCCACGCCTACGAGCCGCGCCCGGAGGACATCCAGCGCATCGGCGGGCTGGACGCCATCGTGCTGAACGGCATCGGCCACGACGACTTCGCCGGACGGATGATCGCCGCCTCGTCCAAGCCGGCGCTGCCGGTCGTCGAGGCCAACGCCGACGTGCCCCTGCTGCCCGCCGCCGGGTCGGCGGCGCGGGCGTCGGGCAAGGTGGTCAACCCGCACAGCTTCCTGTCCATCACCGGGGCGGTGCTTCAGGTCGCCACCATAGCCCGCGAACTGGGCCACCTGGACCCGGCCAACGCCGACGCCTACACCGCCAACGCCCGCGCCTATTCCCGCCGCCTGCGGCAGTTGCGGGCCGACGCGTTGGCCAGGCTGGCGACGGCGGGCGACATCCGGCTGCGGGTCGCCACCGTCCACGGCGCCTACGACTATCTGCTGCGGGAATTCGGGCTGGAGGTTTCCGCCGTGGTCGAGCCCGCCCACGGCATCGAGCCCAGCCCGGCGCAGCTCGCCGAGACGATCCAAAAGATGCGGACGCTCGACGTGCAGGTGATCTTCTCGGAGCTGAACTTCCCCAGCGCCTATGTCGAGACGATCCGGCGCGAGACCGGCATCCGGCTCTACGCCTTCTCCCACATCTCGCACGGCGACTACACCGCCGACCTGTTCGAGCGCGAGATGACCCGCAACATGAACACGCTGGTGCAGGCGATGGTCGAGGCCAGGACATGAGCGCGTCCAAAGACATCCAGGCCGCGAGAGGTCCCGGCATCCTGTTCGACCGGGTGGACCTGACGCTGGGCCGCACCGTCGTCCTGGAGCAGGTGAGCCTGCGCGTCGCCCCCGGCGCCGTGCACGCGGTGGTCGGTCCCAACGGCGGCGGCAAGTCGTCGCTGATCCGCGCCCTGCTCGGGCAGGCGCCGCACCGGGGCATGATCCGGCTCGACTGGCCGGGGGAGAAGCCGGGCACGGTCGCCTATGTGCCGCAGTCGGTCGAGTTCGACCGCGGCCTGCCCCTGACGGTGGAGGATTTCCTGGCGGTGCTGTGCCAGCGCCGCCCGGCCTTCCTCGGGCCGGACCGGCGCATGGGCTACGGCGAGGCGCTCGCCCGCGTTGGCATGGCCGGCAAGGGCCGCCGCCGCTTCGGCGCCCTGTCGGGCGGCGAGCGCCAGCGCGTCCTGCTGGCCCAGGCGCTGATCCCGGCGCCCGACCTGATCATCCTCGACGAGCCGATGACCGCGCTCGACGAGGCCGGCGTCGCCATCTTCGAATCCCTGCTGGCCGGCCTCGCCGCCGCCGGCACCACCGTCCTGTGGGTCGAACACGATCTGGCCCAGGTGCGCCGGCTGGCGACGCGGGTGTCGGGCCTGAACCGGCGCGTGCTGTTCGACGGCCCGCCGGTGGAGATGCTGGCGCCTGACCGGGTGCTCGACCTGTTTTCCGCCGTCCCCCGCCGCCGGGACGAGGAGCCCACGGCCCGGAGGATGGCGTCATGAGCTTCGAGGCTTTGCGCGCCCTGGTCCAGGGCTGGGCCGGGGCCGGGCTTCTGCCCGCCGGTCTGACCCACGGCTTCCTCGTCAACGCGCTGCTGTCCGGGCTGGTCATCGGCCCGGTGCTGGGCGGGCTCGGCACGCTGGTGGTGACCAAGCGGCTGGCCTTCTTCTCCGAGGCGGTGGGGCACGCGGCGCTGACCGGCGTGGCCATCGGCATTCTGGTGGGGGAACCCTACACCGGTCCTTATGCCAGCCTGTTCGGCTATTGCCTGATGTTCGCGCTGCTGGTGAACTACACGCGCAACCGCAGCAACCTGACCTCCGACACGCTGATCGGCGTCTTCCTGTCGGTGTCGCTGGCGCTGGGCGCCAGCCTGCTGCTGATCCTGGCCAGCCGCGTCAACATCCACATCCTGGAGAACGTGCTGTTCGGTTCGGTGCTGACGGTGGACGACCGCGACCTGACGGTCCTGCTGGCGGTCGCCGTCGGGGTCACCGCGCTGATGCTGCCGCTGTTCAACCGGCTGCTGCTGGCCAGCTTCAACCCGGCGCTGGCGCGGGTGCGCGGCGTGCCGGTGAAGGGGCTGGACTATCTGTTCATTGTGCTGATCACGGTGGTCACCGTCGCCTCGGTCAAGATCATCGGCGCCATCCTAGTCGGGGCGCTGCTGGTGATTCCCGCCGCCGCCGCCCGCGTCGTCGCCACCTCCCTGCGCGGCTTCTTCCTGCTGTCGATCGCCTTCGCCAGCGTGGCGGCGGTGGCCGGCATCCTGCTGCCGGTGCAGCTGGCCCTGCCGGTGCCGTCCGGCGGCGCGATCATCCTGGCGGCCGGGCTGCTGTTCCTGGGGGCGCTGCTGACGCGATTCATGACGAGAGGGGAAGAGGGATGAGGCGTGTCACGCTCGCGGCGCTCCTGCTGCTGGCAACCGTTCCGGGCGTCTCGGCCGAGACGGTTCTGGCCGGCCATCCCGTCACCGCCGGTCTGGCCCAGGCGCTGACGCGGGGCACGCCGGTGACGGTGGAGGCGGTGGTGCCGCCCACCATCCCGATGGGGCGCCAGCATTCCTTCCTCGGCGGGCGCGGCGAAGCCAGGTTCGTCGAGGCGGCCCGCAAGGCCGACGCGGTGCTGACGCTGCGGTCGGTGTGGGCGGAGGATCCGCTCTATCCGCTGGCGCGGCGCGCCAACATCCGCCTCGTCGAGATCGACGCTGCCCGGCCGGTCGACGGCGCCCTGCCGGGGATCGCGCTGCGCGAGGGTGCCGCCTTCCCCTGGCTGGGCATCGCCAACGCCGGACGGATGGCCGACATCCTGGCGGCCGACCTGCGGCGCCTTTACCCGGCGTCCGCCGCCGCCATCGACGCCAACCTCGCCACGGTGAAGCGCGGCCTGCTGACCCTGTCGTCGAAGGCCGCGCGGACGTTCGCGGCGGTGCCCGATCCGTCCGTGGCGGCGCTGTCCGACCGCTTCGCCATGCTCGCCGCCGATCTCGGGCTCGACCTGCGCAAGGTCTGGACCCGCGACGACCGCGACTGGACGCCGGAGCGTCTGGCCGAACTGACCGCCGTCCTCAAGGCCGAGGGCATCCCGGTCGTGCTGCATCACCGCCAGCCGGCGCCGGAGATCGTGCAGGCGGTCACCGACGGAGGCGCCCGCCTGATCGTCCTCGACAGTTTGGAGAGCGGCCCGCCGGCCGCCATCGACATTGCGCTGGCGCGGATCGCCGAACAGCTGGAAGCCGGCCTGCTCGGGAATTGACAGGTCGGGAATTGACAGGTCGGGAATTGACGGATCGGGAAACAGGAACCTCCCCGTGATCAGCGGAAGTAAAGCGCCATCCGCTTCCCGTCGATCTCGTGGATGTCGGCTTCCACGCCGTAGACCTCGCGGATGACGTGGGGGGTGATGATGTCCTCCGGCGGGCCCTGGTAGGCGATGCGGCCGTTGCGCATCGCCACGATCCGGTCCGAATAGCAGGAGGCGAAATTGATGTCGTGCAGCACCAGGATGATGGTCTTGCGGAACTCGTCGGCGGTGCGGCGGAACAGCTTCATCATCGCCACCGCATGCTTGACGTCCAAATTGTTCAGCGGCTCGTCCAGCAGGACATAATCGGTGTCCTGGCACAGCACCATGGCGATGAAGGCGCGCTGGCGCT
>JAEZID010000329.1 GCA_023416195.1 Pseudomonadota bacterium
GGCCCTCCGACCAGCCCGCCGGATCGGCCTCCAGCACGCCGCGCTCCAGGCACCAGCGATGGAAATTCTCCTCCGCGCCCTCCTCCTCCCCCGCCGCCACCATGCGGACGGATGGCACGTTCACCCGATGGCGCGGATCACCGCCGGGGGCGTAGGTCAAGCCGGCGCCGAGCGACGGCCGTGGGTCCACGATGTCCACCCGGGCGGGAAAGCCGTTCGCGGCACCGGCGCGCACCAGCCCGGCCGCCACGCCGCTGCCCGACAAGCCGGCACCGACGATGACGATCCGCAAGGGCTCCGGCCCGCTCATACCCCCTCGCGATGGACGATCCGCCCGCCAGCCACGGTCAGGCGGCAGCGCAGGTCGCGCAGCCGGTCCGGGTCGATGGCGGTGGGGTCCTCCGACAGAACGGCGAGGTCAGCGGCGAAGCCGGGGCGCAGCGGCCCCTTCCAGCCCTCGTCGAAGGTCAGGGCGGCGCCCGCCACGGTGAACAGGCGCAGGGCCGTCTCGGCGTCCAGCCGCTGGTCGGGACCAATCACCCGGCCGCTGGTCCGTTCGCGCCGGTTGCAGACCGTCCACAGGGTGAAGAAGGGGTCGTAAGGGATGTTGTCGGTGGCGATGGCGGTCGGGATGCCCAGCCGCAGCAGATGAGCGTGCGGTACCACCAGATCGCCGCCATCCGGCTCGTCCAGATAGGCGGCCCCGCCCTTCCACAGGAAATAGGTCGGGATCGTCGTCACCAGCACGTCGAGCCGCTTCAGCGCCTCCAGATCGGCCAGCCGGGCGCGGCCGATGTGCTCGATCACCCAGCGCCGCCCGGCCAGCCTGTGGCGCTCGTTCACCGCTTCCAGCACCGGCACCACCTCGTGCAACTTGTCACTGACGATGGTGTGCAGGCGAAGGTCGTGCTCGGCGGCCAGGAAGCAGGCCTCGCGGAAGTCGGCCGGCGTTAGCGCCTGCTCGACGAAGCCCGACCAGCCGGTGTCGGGCAGGTTGGCGCGGGCGCAGCAGGCCACCGCCGGATCACCGCCGTAGGCGATGTGGACGCCCGACAGCCTCAGCCAGGGGTCGCCCAGCCCGGCGCCACGGGCGTGGGCCAGCCAGTCGCGCATGGCGCGCCGCGCCTCGGCGATGTCGGCCCAGCTCGGGCTGACCACCAGCCCGACCCGCACGCTCAGCTCCCCCAGCTCCCACAGGCGGCGGTAGACCGAGATGGTCTGCGGCGCCGAGCCGTGCCCCTCATAGACGCTGGTGGTGCCCTGGGCGTTGTAGAGCCGCTGGGACAGCCGCACCCCCTCCAGCCGTTCGGCGAAGCCGAAGCGGGGAACCGCCGGCAGCAGGTCGAACTCGACGGTCGGGCGGCTGTTGCGCTCGACGATGACGCCGATCGGTTCGCCGTCGGCGTCCTTCAGGATCTCGACGCCGGAACAGGTCGGCGCGGTCGCCGCCGTGATGCCGTTCAGCGCCAGTGCCCGGCTGTTCAGGACGCTGTGCCCCGGCGGCTTGCCCCAGTTGCCGAACAGGCCGGGGATGTAGACGGGATGCTCCGGCGCGGCGCGATCCAACTCGTGCCGGTCCGGCGGCCGCCCCTCGGCCAGGGTGGCGACGCCGTCGAAGAAGAAGGGCGGCGTGCCGATCGGCATGGTGACGATCCATTGGCCGGGCGGCGTCTCCGCGGCCGCCGTCCGCACCAGCTCCAGGATGTCGCCGACGCTGCGCGCGCCGGCCAGCGAGGGGCGCAGGCGTTTCAGCCCCTCGCGCTCCATATGGGCGTGGGCGTCGTTGAAGCCGGGGATCAGAGTCGCCCCGCCGAGGTCGATCACCTCCGTCGATGCGGTGGCGAGCCCGGCCACCTCCTCCCCGCCGACGGCGAGGATGCGGTCGCCGGCCAGCGCCACCGCGCTGGCGCGCGGCAGGGCCGGATCGAAGGTGATGGCCCGCGCGTTGCGCAGGATCAGGGTCGGTTCGCTCATCGGCAGTCCTCAGGAGGCGGTGGTGTACCAGGGGAACAGGCGGCGGATCAGCGCCACGAACAGGCGGTCGGCGATGAAGCCGAAGGTACCGAGCAGCACCAGCCCGATCAGCATGATGTCGACCCGGAACATCTGGTGGCCGGTGGACATCATGTAGGCGATGCCCTCCCGCGCGCCCGACAGCTCGGCGGCGACCAGCAGGATCAGCGACACGGCGATGCCCTGCCGCAAGCCCGCCAGGATCATCGGCAGCGCCGCCGGCAGAACCACCAGCAGCAGCGTCGCCAGCCGCCCCGCCCCCAGGCAGGCGGCAGAACGCAGATAGGCCGCCGGCACGTCGCGCACGCCGATGAAGGTGGTGATCCAGATCGGGAAAAAGCTGCCCCAGGCGACCAGCGCCACTTTCGACCCCTCGCCGATGCCGAACCACAGCACCGACAGCGGCACCAGCGCGATGGAGGGGACGGAGCGGAAGCCGTGCAGGATCGGCTCGCTGACATGGTGCAGCAGGCCGATGCGCGCGGTCAGCAGCCCGGCGGTCACGCCGGTGGCGGTCGCGATGGCGAAGCCGAGCGCCGCCCGGCGCAGGCTGACCAGGATGTTGGCCGGGATCTCGCCGGACAGCAGCATCGGGACAAAGGTGTCGAACACCACCGACGGCGGAGGCAGCAGCACCGGGTTGACCCAGGTGCCGAGCCGCGGCACCGCCTCCCAGACCGCCAGGAACAGCAGGATGCCCGTCACGTTCAGCAGCGCGCGCAGCCACGCCGCCCGCCGCCGGCCGCGGCGGTGGGCACGGCGGAATTCCTCGGCAAAGGCGGCGCCGTCGGTCGCCGCGTCCGCCGCCGGGCGCCGGGGAGTGGCGCGGCGATTGTCGGTCATGCCTTCCGTCGTCGCGGTCACGCGGCCCTCCGTTCGCCATCGGTTTCGCCGGCTTTCCGGCTGCCGCGGGCCAGCGCCGCGGCGATGCGGGCGTATTCCCGGCCGAAGTCCGCCGACCCGCGGTCGCGCGGATAGGGCAGATCGACCGTCAGATCCTCGCGGATGACGCCTGGCCCGGCCCCCATCACCACCACCCGTTGGGCTAGGAAGACCGCCTCGTCGATGTTGTGGGTGACGAACAGGACCGACACCCCGGTTTCCCGCCACAGCCGCAGCAGGTCCTCCTGCAGGGTGGTGCGGGTCATGGCGTCGACGGCGGCGAAGGGCTCGTCCATCAGCACCACCTCCGGCTCCACCACCAGGGCGCGGGCGACGGCGACGCGCTGGCGCATGCCGCCCGACAGCTCGTGCGGGTAGCGGTCGGCGGCGTGGCGCAGCCCGACCCGGTC
>JAEZID010000439.1 GCA_023416195.1 Pseudomonadota bacterium
TACGGCAGGATCAGCTTGTCCTTGATGAACTGCCAGATGATGCGCGTCATCTCGTCGCCGTCGAGTTCGACGACCGGATTGGCTACCTTGATCTTCGTCATGGGTGCGAGTTCTCCCCGAACGGGTAAGGGCGTTGGCTATTCCATGGGCACCGGGCGCGCCGGTTGACGGCGTTGGCCGGGTTACCGCTTGCGGGCGGCTCCCGACTCCCCGGACGGAAACGGATCGCGGTTATATAGCACCGCCCCCTTGCCGAAAGGAAGGCGCGGCGGTGTCATAAACGCCGTAAATTGACCGGAAAATGGCGGAAACAGACGCTTCTGGTCCTACCACTTGGCCAATTCAGAGTTTCTGGAAGCGGGTTTTCAGGGACGGTTCCGGTTCGTGCTCCAGCGCGTCGAACACTTCGTCCACCTCGTTCACCACGGTGAACAGGGCGCGGTGGCTGGTCTGGGCGAAACCCTGCGCGATCATGTGGTCGATCAGGCCCAGCAGCGGGCGCCAGTAGCCGTCCACGTCCACGACGACGATGGGCTTGTCGTGCAGCCGCAGTTGCTTCCAGGTCAGGACCTCGAAGGCTTCGTCCATGGTGCCGAGGCCGCCCGGTAGCACCACGAAGGCGTCCGACCGCTCCACCATCATGCGCTTGCGGGTGTGCATGCTGTCCACGACGAGGAGTTCGGTCAGGCCGGTGTGCTCGACCTCGGCGGACTGGATGTGCTCCGGGATGATGCCGACCACGCTGCCCCCGGCGCCCAGCGCCGCGTCGGCCACGATGCCCATCAGCCCGACCCGGCCGCCGCCGTAGACCAATTGGATGTCCCGGCGGGCCAATCCCTCGCCCAGCGCGTGCGCGGTATCCTTGTAGAGGTCGGCGACGCGGCTGGACGAACCGCAATAGACGCACACGGACTTCGGAGCCTTCATCGCTCACCCTTTCTTTCCTGGAGAGCACCACGTTTCGGCGACTGGTCCGATGCGCCGGTCCAATCCACCTAGGGCCAGGGAATACCAGCCCCGGCCATTGCGTCTACCCGGACAACCGGTATGGATCCATTCAGGAGGGACCACATGGACTCGCGCGTCATCAACGCTCTGGCGGCCATTTCCGTTGCCGGGGGGCTGTTCATCGGCTTCGGGGGCATCGCCGGAACCGCCATCGGCGCCGATCCGGTGGCGCTCGTGAAACAGCGCGAGCAGACGATGAAAACCATGGGCGGCGGTCTCGGCAACGTCGCCAAGTTCGTGAAGGGGGAGGGGGCCACCGTCGCCGACGTCCGCGCCGCCGCCGCCGCCATCACCGAAATGGCCGCGAAGGATCCGAACACGGTCTTCCCGCAGGGCACCGCCATCGGGGTGTCCGACAGCGAGGCCAAGCCGGAACTGTGGCAGCACTGGCCGAAGACGGTGGAGTACTGGAACGGCCTGAAGCCGGCCGCCGCCCGCCTGACCGAGGCCGCCAACGGCGGCGACCGCGCCCAGATCGCGCAGGCGATGCAGGCCATGTCCAAGGCCTGCTCCAACTGCCATGAGGATTTCCGGCAGAAGAAGCCGTGATGGACACGACGGCTCCAGCGACGGTTCCGGCGCTCCTGCTGCTGCTTCTGGCGGTATCCGGCAGGGCGCTGGCGGTGGACCCGTCCTCGCCCGACCCGGTCGTGCGCGGCGAATACCTGTTCAACGCCGCCGGCTGCTACGGCTGCCACACCGACGAGAAGGGCGGGGGCAAGCCGCTGGCCGGCGGGCGGCCGCTCGCCACGCCCTTCGGCACCTTCTACCCGCCCAACATCACCCCGGACCCGGACCACGGCATCGGCCGCTGGTCCGCCGCCGATTTCGTCCGCGCCCTGCGCGAGGGCAAGGGGCGGGAGGGCGAACCCCTCTATCCGGCCTTTCCCTACACCAGCTACACGCGGATGACCGACCGCGACCTGTCGGACCTGAAGGCCTACCTGTTCACGCGCGACGCCGTTCCCACCCCCAACAAGCCGCACGAGTTGGCCCCGCCTTTCTCCTGGCGCTTCACCCTGGCCGGCTGGCAACGGCTCTACCTTAACGCGGTCGGTCCCCGCCCCGACGATCCGTCCAAGCCGCCGGAGTGGAACCGGGGCCGCTATCTGGTGGAGGCGGTCGCCCATTGCGGGGAATGCCACACGCCGCGCACGACGCTGGGCGGCCTGGATCGCGACCGCTCTTTGGCCGGCAGCCCCAAGGGACCGGACGGCGACAAGGTGCCCAACATCACGCCGCACCCCAAGGCGGGCATCGGCTCCTGGTCTGCGGGCGACATCGCGCTGCTGTTGGAAATCGGCCTGCTTCCCGATGGGGACGTGGCCGGTGGAGCGATGGCCGAGGTGGTGCGCAACTCCACCTCCAAGCTGACGGCGGAGGACCGCGCGGCCATCGCCGCCTATCTCAAATCCATTCCGCCCCTCGAATAGGTCTCGAACACATGACGCAAACAGCCGGCGCGAAGGCGGTGCGGGCCGTCCGTGAGGATATGCATATGATCCATCGGCGGTGTTCTGTCTGGGCAATCCGATCTGCTATCCTCCAGACGGTCGGCGTGTCGGCCGGTGGCGAAGCGGCGGTGCATCCGTGAATCAGGTTCTCCTTTTCGGCGGTGTGGCGGCAGTCCTGGCGGCCGGAGCGGTCGCCTATGTCTCTCTGACTCCGCCGCCATCCCCGAAAGGCGCCACCGTGGCGCTCGGTCCGGCCGTCGCGGCGCCCGCAAAGCCCGCCGAAACGAAATCCACTGAAACGAAACCCGCCGGGTCCCGCCCCAGGCCCGTCGCCGTGACGCCGGCCCCGGCCCCAGCCCCAGCCCAGCCTCCCGCTCCCAGCGGCCCACGCTTCGACATCGTGCGTGTTGCCCCCGATGGCGCGGCGGTGATCGCCGGCCGCGCGACGCCCGGTTCCTCGGTCACCGTGCGCGATGGCGAGCAACCCCTGGGCTCGGTCGAGGCCGATGGGCGCGGCGAGTGGGTGCTTCTGCCCGACCAGCCGCTCATCCCCGGCACGCGCGAGCTGAATCTGTCCGAACAGAAGCCCGGCACCGCCGAATCCATTCCGTCCGAGCGGATCGTGGTCGTGATGGTTCCGGAACCGGCGCCCGCCGCCGGCGGTGCCTCCTCGGAGGCGCCCTCGCCGCCTCTCGCCGCCCCGCTTGCCGTTGCCGTCCCGCGCGACGGCTTGGGGCCGAGCACCGTCCTGCAAGCCCCTACCGTTCTCAAGGAAACCGCCCCCAAGCAAGCCGCGCCCGTGACGCGCAGCATCGCGGCCCCGCCGCCGCCGGGCGGCGTGTCGGTGGAAAGCATGGATTACAACGCCGCCGGGCAGGTGGCGATGGGCGGGCGCGCCCAGCCGGGCAGCGCGGTTCAGCTTTATCTCGACAACCTCTTGGTCGGGCGCGCCCACACCGACCCGGACGGCCGTTGGCGGCTCAGCCCCGAACGGGCGATCAGCCCCGGCGTCTACACGCTGCGCGCCGATCAGGTGACCGAGGCCGGCAAGGTGACCGCCCGAGTCGAGCTTCCCGTCCAGGTGTCGGAGGTGCCGGCCAACCTGCCGGAAGGCCGGAAGGTCGTGGTCCAGCCCGGCAACAGCCTGTGGCGCATCGCCCGCACCACCTACGGCCATGGCGTGCAGTACACGCAGATTTACCAGGCCAACCGCGATCAGATCCGCGATCCGGACCTGATCTATCCGGGCCAGATCTTCGCGCTTCCTGTCGCGAACTGATCGATCACAGGTACGGCGCGAGCATCCGCAGGAAGGGCCGCGCCTCCTGGAGCGCCAGCACCGTCTGATGGATCAGATCCTCCGGAGTCGCCTGTCCATCGTGCCGCGCTTCGGAGAACAGCAGGATTTTCTGCCCCCCCTGCACCAGGAAGCGGGCGAATTTCAGGTCCTGAATGCCGCGCAGGATGCCGAGCAACTGCCGGCGCCGCTCCGGCGACTGCGCGGTGTAGGGGATGTGCCCGACCTCTGCCCAGATCTGCGACACCGACACCGCGCCGTCGAAGCTGACCGCCACGTTGAACGGCAGGTCGTCGGCCATGAAATGCAGGCGCGCCGGGCGTGGCGGCTTGGCGATGCCCAGCACGCCTTCCGGCGTCATCACGAAGGAGTCGGGGTTGAACGGCAGCGCGGTCTCGGCGACCTCCGCGAGCGACGGCATGGCCTGAAGGCGGGCGGCGGGAACGGACACGGGGGGTCGCTCATTCATGTCGATGGTTGGCGTCAGTCTCCGCCCCGCCTGCTAAAATTCTGTAAAGGGCGGGTGAGGGCGTCTAGAATGCGCCGCATCAAACGCAGTAAGGGCTGAAGAGACGGCGATGTCCGCCATTGATACCGTAGTCGTTCCGATCCACCGCGCCGGCTGGCCTTTCATCGCCGCCTTCGCCGTGGTTTCCCTGGTCCTCGGGCTTGCCGTCGCCGAACCGCTCGGCTGGATCGGGCTCGTGCTGACCCTGTGGTGCGCGTACTTCTTCCGCGACCCCGACCGCGTCACACCATCGCGCCCCGGCCTGCTGGTCAGCCCGGCCGACGGCCGCGTGACCATGATCGTGCCGGCCGTGCCGCCGCCCGAACTCGGCATGGGCGACGAGCCGCGCACCCGCATCAGCATCTTCCTCAACGTCTTCAACGTGCACGTCAACCGTGTGCCGGCGGACGGCACGGTGGTCGCGGCGGAATACCACAAGGGCACCTTCGTGAACGCCGCGCTGGACAAGGCCAGCGAGGAGAATGAGCGCGCCGCCTTCCGCCACCGCCTGCCCGATGGGCGCGAGATCGCCTATGTGCAGATCGCTGGCCTCGTCGCGCGCCGCATCCTGTTCTGGGTCAAGCCGGGGCAGGAGGTGAAGGCGGGCGAGCGCTTCGGCCTGATCCGTTTCGGCAGCCGCACCGACGTCTACCTGCCGGACGGCGTGGCCCCGCTGGTCTGCGTCGGGCAGAGCGCCATCGGCGGTGAGACGGTTCTGGCCGACCTGACCTCCACCGAACCGCAACGCCAGGGGGAAGTGCGCCGATGAAACGGCCGCCCGTCTTCAAGCAGCCGGTCTTCAAGCCGGGCGTCTTCCGCAAGCGCCGGGTGCGCCGGCCGCACCCGCGCCTGAAGGGGCTGTCGATCAACCACCTTCTTCCCAACGTGCTGACGGTGCTGGCGCTGTGCTCCGGCCTGACGGCGATCCGCTTCGCCATGCATGAGCGGTGGGAGCCGGCGGTGATCGCCATCGTGATCGCCGCCATCCTCGACGCGCTGGACGGCCGCATCGCCCGCCTGCTGAACGGCCAGAGCAAGTTCGGCGCCGAGCTGGACAGCCTGTCCGACGTGATCAGCTTCGGCGTGGCGCCGGCCTTCATCATGTATCTGTGGGCGCTGAACGGGGCGGGCAGCCTGGGCTGGATCGCGGCCATGGCCTACGCCGTCTGCGCGGCGCTGCGGCTCGCCCGCTTCAACTCGCGCCTCGACGTCGAGATGCCGCCCTGGGCCTTCAACTACTTCACCGGCGTTCCGGCCCCGGCCGGCGCCGGTCTGGCCGTTCTGCCCATGGTCGTCGGATTCGAGGCCGGGCCGGAGATCGCCGGCCATCCGGCCATCGTGGTGCCCTGGACGCTGCTGGTCGGCGGCCTGATGGTCAGCACGCTGCCCACCTTCTCCTTCAAGGGGATGCGGGTGCCGACCCACTATGTGGTGCCGGCGCTGGTCGGCGTCGGCCTGCTCGCCGCCGCGCTGGTCAGCCAGCCCTGGTGGACGCTGGCCTTCGTCGGGCTCGCCTACCTCGTCACGCTGCCCTTCTCGGTGGCGCAGTTCGCCAAGCTGCAACGCGCCGCCCAGCAGATGCAGGAAGCGGAGGAGGAAGCCGCCGATGCGGGGGAGGCTCAACCCACCCCCGCGCCCGGGACTAGGACGCCGACCGAATAGGCCTCAGTCGGCGGCTTGCGGCAGATCGACTTGCGGCAGGTCGGCCGGGACCGTCCGTTCCGTGACGGTCACCCGCGCCACCATGGGGATCTGGCGCAGACAGTTGCCGACATGATCCGATTCGGCGCGGACCATACCGGCAACCTCGATCTCCACGTCCAGGCTGTCGCCGG
>JAEZID010000392.1 GCA_023416195.1 Pseudomonadota bacterium
CCGGCGCCGCGTTTCGGCGCCGGGACCGGTGACCCGCCCGGCGGCGCGGGCGGCGACCGCGTCGGCGATCATCCACCGCGACCTGCGCGCGGCCATCGTGGCGCTGCGCCGCAAGCCCGGCGAGCCGATCGCCGAGAAGCTGATCGCCCAGGACTACGGGGTCAGCCGCACGCCGGTGCGCGAGGCCATCCTGAAGCTGGCCGACGAAGGCTTGGTCGAGATCTTCCCGCAGTCGGGCACCTTCGTGGCGCGCATCCCGCTGGGCGCCCTGCCGGAGGCCTTCGCCATCCGCAAGGCGCTGGAGGAGGCCACCGTGCGCTACGCCGCCGAGCGCGCCACGCGCAGCCAGATCGCCCTGCTGCGCGCCAACCTGGAGCTGCAACGCGAGCGCGCGGCGGCCGGCGACTTCGAGGGCTTCCACCTGGCCGACGAGGCGTTTCACGCGCTGGTCGCCGAGGCCGCCGGCTACCCCGGCTTCTGGGCGCTGACGCAGCAGGTCAAGGTGCAGATCGACCGCTTCCGCCGCCTGACCCTGCCGGTGATGGGGCGCATGCCGGTGGTCATCGCCGAGCACGAGGCCATCCTCGAGGCCATCGCGGCGCACGACCCGGCCGCCGCCGCCCGCGCCCTCGACAGCCACCTCGACGACCTCCAGGTCACCATCGCCGACGCCCAGAAGGCCAACCCCCTCTACTTCACAAACCCGGAGGGCACCGAGGCCGTGCCGGCCTGAGCGGGCCTCACGCCGGACCGTCGAGGGCCGGCATCCGCCAGGGGCCGCCCAGGTCGATGTCGCGCAGGAGCAGGACCAGTTCGTCCCGCGACCGGGTCACCGCCGTGTAGAGCCACCGCCAGCGGTGTTCCCGGAAGGCGAAGGAGTCGTCCAGCACGGTGACCGACGGAAACTCCGACCCCTGGGCGGCGTGGCAGGTGATCAGCCACGCCCAGTCGAACTGCTGGATGTCCTTGTCCACGCGCTGCTGCGTGGTGTCGCCGCTGTAGTGCGCCTGAAACATCCAGGGATGGACCATCACCTTGCCGCGCGGCCGCACCTCGTCCTCCATATGGACGCCCAGCGACCAGAGATCGGCGTGACGTCCGCGCCCTTCCGCCGCCGGGCGGGTCAGCGTGCCGATCATGCCGTTGAACAGCCCCTCCTCCTTCTGGTTGCGGCGGCAGATCACCCGCTCGCCCGCCTGGGGCATCGGCGATTCATGGCCGCTCGCCGCGCGGATGCGCCGGGTGAAGGCGGTGCGGACGCGGTGGGTGCCGCAGATCGCCTGGGTCGCCCCGCGCAGCACCAGCTTTTCCGTCGCCCGGTTCAACGGCAGAACATGGGCGTTGCCGGCCGACCCGAAACGCCGGGGCAACTCCTGCCGGCGGAGCAGATGGGCCAGCCGGATCACCGGGCTTTCCTTGGCCGTGCGGTGCGGCTCGACCAGCCGGAAGTCCGGCTGGCCGCTGGTGAACATGCCCTGGCCCGACACCGGCGGCAGCTGGTAGTCGTCGGCGATCACCAGGATCTTCTTGCCGGAGCGGAGCAGGTCGTTGGCCACGTCGTCGCCGACCATGGATCCCTCGTCGCAGACGATCAGGTCGGCCTCGGCGAAGGCGCCCTCGGCGCGGCGGGCGAAGAACAGCTCGCCCGTGTCGTCGTCCTGGCGCGGGGCGTAGAGCAGCGAATGCAGCGTCGCCGCCTTCTCGATCCCCTTGCGGCGCAACACCTGCGCGGCCTTGCCCGTGGGCGCGCCAACCACGAAGTTGGTCAGGTTGCGGCGGTCCTGGAGATGCTCCAGCGCGAAGGCGGTGGTCTTGGTCTTGCCCGTCCCCGCCTCCCCCGCCAGCCAGAAGACCTGGGGCGAATCCGGGTTCGCGTACCACGCGTCGATGGCCTGGATGGCGCGGTGCTGCTCGTCGGTGGGGGAACCGGAGGCAACAGGCTTGGAAGGCGGCGGGTTGGACATGACGGGCTCCGAAGGACGGCGCGCAGACTACCCCGTGCCGCCCCCCACCGGAACCCCGCATGCCCTCCCCTCACCAGCCGCGCGGCCATGCGGAGCCCCGAGATTGACGACCGACGAACGCCTTCGTTATCACGTTTTCGGGAACAGCGGGCCGAGCGCGTCCAGAACGCCGGTCAGCAGGATCTGAACCCCGACGCACAGCAGCAGAAAGGCGAACAGCCGGGTGAGCGTGCGGGCGCGCGTCTTCCCCAGCAGAGCGACCAGCCGGTCGGCCGAGCGGTAGGACAGCCAGATCAGCACGGCGATGGACAACGCCGCCATGGACATGCTGAGGAAGAACGTCCCCAGGGCGGCGGGATTGGACGGCCGGGTCGCGCCCAGGGCGATGCAGACGGAAATCGTGCCGGGTCCCGTCGTGAAGGGAATGGTCAGGGGGAAGAAGGCGGATTCCGTGGCGTTCTCCGCCGGCGCCGCCTGTTCCTGCTTTCGCGCCTCCTGGACTTCCGGCGCGGTCAGCAGAACCCACGCCCGCTCCGCGACGACGAAGCCGCCGGCGATGCGCAGGGCCGCCAGGGAAATCCCGAAGAAGTTCAGGACATAGCTGCCGGCCCAGAGCGCCGTCAGCATCACCAGGGCGGAATAGACGGCGACCAGCGTGGCGAGCTGGGCGCGTTCCTGCGGGCTGCGCTCGGCGGTGACCTGACTGAAGATCAGGGCCATGGCGATCGGGTTGACGATGGAGAACAGCGCCGTAAACGCGAGCAGGAAGCTGTCGAGCATGCGGGGGCATCGTCCAACGGCAAGGTCGAACGCCGTGGTACACGCACTCCGCCGCGTTGGCAAGGTTGGCAAGGCGCGCCGGGCCGTCGCCCCGCCTCCCGGCTCCCATCCTGCTCAAGCGCTTTGCGGAACGCCCAACCTTCCTTACAGTGAGCGCACGCAACGAAGGTTCGGTTCAAAGGAGCGAAGGGTTATGGCGCAGATCGGTTTGGTGCTCGGCCGCTTCCACCGCAAGGAAGCGGAGGAGATGCAGGCGGAGGCGCGCGACACGGCGGCCCGCCTGGGTTTGCAGGTCGTCGCCGAGACGTGGGTTCCGGGCTCCATGGAAACGCCGCTGGCGGTCAAGCGCCTGCTGCTGCGCCCCGACATCGCCGGGGTCGCCACTCTGGGCATCATCGAACGGGGCGAGACCGAACACGGCCTGGTCATGGGCCATGCGGTGATCAAGAGCCTGATCGACCTCCAGCTCGAGTTCCTGAAGCCGGTCGGCGTCGGCATTCTGGGGCCTGGGATCCATCCCTCGCAGATCCCCAGCCGCGTGCGCCCCTACGCGGCGGCGGCGGTCGAAGCGATCGCGGCCATGCTGGCGGAGTGATCCGCCAACCGTCCCGGCCGAGGAGGCCATAAGGCGGCTAAAATCCCGTCGTCAGGACCATGCGGAAGCGGGCCTTGCCGCTCATCATCCGCTCATAGGCTTCGGCGGCGCGTTCGAGCGGCGTGGTCTCGATCATCGGGCGCACGCCGGTCAGCGCGCTGAACGACATGGTGTCGAAGGAATCCATCGCCGTCCCCGACGGCCAGCCGAGGATCGAGCGCCGGCCGGAGATCAGCTGGAAGGGCGTGACCTCGATGGGGTCGGCGGTGGCCCCGACGATCACCAGTTTCCCATCGACGGCGAGCCCGTCGATCACCGCCGTCATGGCCTTGGAGCTGGTGGCGGTGGCGAGGATCACGCGGGCGCCGCCCAGCCTGGTCAGTTCCTCAGCGGGATTCTGCGCCCGGCTGTCGATGTAGCGGTGGGCGCCCAACTGACGGGCCAGCGGTTCCTTGTCCGTGCCGCGCGCGATGGCGACGGTGTGGAAGCCCATCTTCACCGCGAACTGCACGCCGAGGTGCCCCAACCCGCCGATACCCAGAACGCCGACCACGTCGCCCGGCCGGGCGCCGCTGTTGCGCAATGCGTTGAAGGTGGTGATGCCGGCGCACAGCAGCGGCGCGGCGTCCGCCGACGACAGCTCCTCCGGCACCAGGGCCAGGGCTTCGGAGGGGGCGACCATATGGTCGGCGTAGCCGCCGTCGTAATGGACGCCGGGCGTCAGCGCGTGGCGGCAGGTGATGAAGTCGCCGCGACGGCAACGGTCGCAGTGGCCGCAATGGCCGCCATGCCAGCCGACCCCGACGCGCTGCCCGACCGTCCAGTCCTCGACCCCCGCCCCTACCGCGTCGATCAGGCCGACGACCTCGTGCCCCGGCACGCGCGGGTACTGGATGTGGGGGAAGCTGCCCTCCACGGTGAAGGCGTCGCTGTGGCAGATGCCGCAGGCCTGGACCTTGATGCGCACCTGACCGGGGCCGGGTTCGGGAATGTCGCGCTCGACCAGTTCGAGCGCGCCTTTGGGTTTGGCGACCTGCACCGCGCGCATTTTCGCCATCTCTGAGCCTCCGGTGATTGTGTGGCGAACGGGATCGGGACCTTCCGCCATCAACCGCCCGGCCCCGCCATCGTCTCGGAGCGGGTGGCGTAACCTGATGCCTGGAAATTCGGCCTGCTGGCCCCTCATGGACGCGTTGCGCGCCGCCGCGAACGACAGCGCGCCGGACGCCATCCTGCACGCCCCGTTTGTCAAGCTGATCGACCGAGGCCCGGTCGGGAGCCGCCCTCAGGAGAAAACTTGCGCCAGAATTGATACACAAGAACCTTACCCCTCGACGGGGTGCTTCTTCAGCGCCTGCCTGTGGTGCTCGAGCCGGTCCCGCAGGGCGTTGCCCTTGCGCAGGGCCACGGCGATGGACAGGATGTCGCCGAGGACCAGATGGCTGATCCGCGACGTCATGGGCGAGTAGATGTCGAAGTCCTCCACGACGTCGGCCAGCAGGCTCACGGTCGCCATCTGCGCCAGCGGGGACCCGGATCGCGTCAGCGCGACCACGTCGGCCCCGGCCGTCAAGGCGTTCTGCACGCTTTCCAGAATGTCGCGCGTGCTGCCGGAACTGGACACGGCGACCACCACGTCGCCGGGCGCCAGCGACAGGGCCGAGATGAAATACACATGCGCATCGCTGTAGGCGACGGTGGGCGTGCCCAGCCGGAAGAACTTGCGCTGGATGTCCTCGGCGATGGTGCCGGAATTGCCCGAGCCGTAGAACTCGATCCGGCGCGCCTTGGCGAGCAGATCGGCGGCCCGCTCCACCGCCTCGGCGGACAGGTTGTTGCGCACCTGCATCAGCGTGGCGATGGTCCGGTCGAACACCTTGCCGGCGACGCCCACGGCGCGGTCGTCGTGGCTGACCTCCTGGTCGAGGAAGGGCATGCCGCCGGCGATGTCCTGCGCCAGCTTGATCTTGAACTCCCGGAAGCCGGAACAGCCGAGGGCGGAGCAGAAGCGCGCGATGGTCGGCTCGCTGACCCCGGCGCGCTCCGCCATGTCGGCCATGGACAGGGAGATGACCTCCCCCGGCTGGACCAGCACGCAATCGGCCAGCTTTCGTTCCGACGGGCGGAGCTGGTCACGCACCGCCATGATTCTCGCCAGCATCGGCCACCCCTCGTTTCGCACCCACGGGAAAAGCATAGCACATATAGGAAAACTACATACAAGCGCCAAACCACATCGCCGAAGGCCGCACTTTCCCTACATTCCGCGGTTTTCATGCGTCATAACGCCGCAGAGAACAGCGCCGAAGTACCTGAAAAAGCTGAGTTTTTATGTTGCGCCTCCGCGCCCCCGACATTATGTAGCGAAACTACAAGGACGACGAACCCTGAAGGCTTTGCCTGCCGCCTCGCAACGCCACCGCCCCGCCGTGAAACGGCACCCACGGCATGGCGGCCCCGAAATCCGAGGCGAAGACAAGGTTGATCGGCGGCGCGGCCGATGCCGCGCGGACGCCCTTTCGTGAGGAGTGATAATGGACACCCTGTTGATGGACGGCCTCGTCACGGCCCGGGAATCGCTTGCCGACCGCCCCTGGCGGAGCTTTGCCGGCGGCGTTTGGCAGAACGAGGTCAACGTCCGCGACTTCATCGTCAAGAACGTGCGCCCGTATGAGGGCGACAGCGCCTTCCTCGCCGGCCCGACCGGCAGGACCA
>JAEZID010000538.1 GCA_023416195.1 Pseudomonadota bacterium
GCACGCTGTACCCCGACGTGATCGAGAGCGTCTCCTTCACCGGCGGTCCCTCGGTGACCATCAAGTCACACCACAACGTCGGCGGCCTGCCGGAGCGCATGAAGCTGAAGCTGGTCGAGCCGCTGCGCGAGCTGTTCAAGGATGAGGTCCGCGCGCTGGGGCGTGAGCTGGGCCTGCCGGAAGCCTTCATCCGTCGCCACCCGATCCCCGGCCCCGGCCTCGCCATCCGCGTTCCAGGCGAGATCACCCCGGAGAAGCTGGACATCCTGCGCAAGGCCGACACGGTCTATCTGGAGGAAATCCGCAACGCCGGCCTCTACGACGCGATCTGGCAGGCCTTCGCCGTGCTGCTGCCGGTCCGCACCGTGGGCGTGATGGGCGACGGCCGCACCTACGACCATGTGCTGGCGCTGCGCGCGGTGACCTCGACCGACGGCATGACCGCCGACTGGTACCCGTTCCCGCACGACTTCCTGGCCCGCGTGTCGAACCGGATCGTCAACGAGGTGCGCGGCGTCAACCGCGTCGTCTACGACATCACGTCGAAGCCGCCCGGCACCATTGAGTGGGAATAAGGCTCCGCTGAGGCGAGGCCTCCGGAACAAAAAACGCCGCGCTCCACCCCGGAGCGCGGCGTTTTCTTTTTCTGGGCCGACGGCCTATGCGATCAGACGGGAGACAGGCAGCAGGACGGTCACCGTCGTGCCCAGTCCCGGCGCGCTGTTCAGCTCCACGCTGCCGCCGTGCAGTTCGGCGAAGCGGCGGACGATGGGCAGGCCGAGGCCGATCCCCTCGTGCTGGCGGACCAGGGTGCGTTCGGCCTGGGTGAAGGGGTTGAAGATGCGGCTGGCGATCTCCGGCGGAATGCCGGGACCGTCGTCGCGGACCAGGATGGCGATGGTGTCGGCGCGCCGCTCGATCCGGGCGGAAACCTGGCCGCCGGGGTGGCTGAACTTCACCGCGTTGTCGAGAACGTTCAGGAGGATCTCGCGCAGGCGGCGGTGATCGGCGCGCACGCTGACCTGGGGGCCGGGTTCGACCGCCAGGGTCAGGCCCTTGGGCTGCGCCTTGGGCGCCAGCAGGTTGATGCAGGTGTTCAGCAGCAGCGGCAGATTGACGTCCGATTCCAGCAGCTCGATGGCGCCGGTGGAGCCCCGCGTGTAGTCCAGGATCTTGTTGACCATGGTGAGCAGCGCCTTGCCGCTCTCGTCGATCAGCTTGACGTATTCCATGTAGTCGGGGTGGCCGAGCTTGCCCAGCGATTCGCCCTCCAGCACCTCGGCGAAGCCGATGATGGAGTTCAGCGGCGTGCGCAGCTCGTGGCTCATCACCGACAGGAAATCCAGCTTGGCGCGGTCGGCCTGCCGCACGGCGGCCAGTGCCTCGCTCAGCTCGGCCGTGCGCTCCGCCACGCGGCGTTCCAGGTCGCGGTTCTCCTCGGCCGCGCGGCGGTAAAGCATGCGGATTTCCAGCATGTTCCGCACGCGGTGCAGCAGCTCCCAGGCGATGAAGGGCTTGGTCAGGAAGTCGTTGGCGCCCAGCTCCAGCGATTTGCGCCGCGTCTCCTGGTCGGTGTGGGCGGTCAGCACCAGCATGGGCACGTAATCGCCGGCGTGGATCGCCTTCAGCCGCTCCATCAGCTCGAATCCGCTCATGTGCGGCATGCGGATGTCGATCAGCAGCAGGTCGTAGCGCTCGGCCGCGCACAGGGCGGGGACGTTGCGCGGGTCGGTCTCGCCGCGCACGCGGGTGAAGCCGTCGTGGCTCAGGATCTCACGCAGCAGATCGACGTTCGCGACGTTGTCGTCGACGATCAGGACGGCGGCGTCCTTCACCTCACGGGCGAGGTTCTGGTCGATGTCGCTGCGTGTCATGAGCGCGCCGTCTTGGTCCTCACGCGGATTTCCCCACACGTCCGACGGATTACGGTTCGGACAGGGCCTTCCTGAAGGTCGCCAGAAGCGCTTCGAAATGCAACGGATTTGTCAGCCAGTCGCGGAAGCCGGCCGCCTTGCCGCGCTCGGCGGCCTCCGGCGAACCGTCGTCGGACAGCGCCAACACCGGGATGCCGCGCGTCTGTTCCAGCGTGCGCAGGCAGGCCATCGCGGTGAAGCCGTCCACCCCCGGCAGGGCGATGTCGAGAAGAATGACGTCCGGGCGCCGGGTGACGGCCAGTTCCAACCCGCGTTCGGCCGTCTCGGCCTGGATCAGCGTGGCCTGGGGCAGGGCAGTCAGCAGTGCGTCCAACGCGGCGCGCGAATCCGGATCGGCGCTGATCTGCAACAGCGTGAAGGGGCGCAGGTCGGGGATGCCGGCGGGCTGGGCCGGCGGCACCGGTTCGGCGACAGCCGGCAGGTCCACCCAAAAGGAGGAGCCGACGCCCGGCGTGCTGGTGAAGCCGATGGTTCCGTCCATGGCCTCCACCAGACGGCGGGTCAGGGCGAGGCCGAGGCCGGTGCCCTCCACCCCCGTCGCCTCGGCGCCCAGCCGGTTGAAGGGCTGGAACAGCTCCGCCTGCCGCTCGGTGGGGATGCCGTGGCCGGTGTCGTGCACGGCGAATCGCAGGACGTCCGGTTGCGGCCGGCTGACCACCAGCGTGACGCTGCCGCCGGGATGGTTGTACTTCACGGCGTTGGAGCCGAGATTCACCAGCACCTGCATCAGCCGCGTCCGGTCGGCGCGCACGCGGGGACGCGCGCTGTCCGGCGTTCCCGGGGGCAGCATTTGCGAGGTCGGCAGTTCCACCCGCAGGGCGACGCGCCGCGCCCCCGCCAAGGTGTAGAGCGTCCCCCAGATCTCCGCCCCCA
>JAEZID010000579.1 GCA_023416195.1 Pseudomonadota bacterium
GGCCTCGACGTCGCCAACAGCACCGTCACTCTTGCCGACGGCGGCATGGTCGGCTGGGATGCTCTGGTGATCGCCACCGGCGTCGGTGCCCGCAGGCTGCCAGGCGGCGGGTTGACTCTGCGCGACTTCGATGACGCCGTCCGCGTGACGACGGCGCTTGAGACGGCGCACGACGTGCTGGTCATCGGTTCGGGCGTGCTGGGGTGCGAGCTGGCGGCACTCGCCGTCGCCCGCGGCGCCCGCGTCCGCATGATCGATCCGGCCCAGGCTCCGATGATCGACAAGGTGGGGCCGCTGGTGGCGGGCCGCCTCGCCGCGCTCCACGCCGCGAACGGGGTGGAGATGCAGTTTGGCGTGGGCGTCGACCGCGTGCTCACGGCCGATGACGGCCGAGCCACGGGGGTGCGCCTCATGGATGGCCGGATACTGAAGGCCGATCTGGTGCTGGTGGCCGCCGGCGGAGTCCCCGCCACCCGCTGGTTGGAGGGAAGCGGCGTACCGCTTGGCAACGGCGTCGTCTGCGATGCCTTCTGCCGGGCAACGCCGTGCGTCTACGCCGCCGGCGACGTCGCCAACTGGTTCAATCCCCGCTACGGCCGCCGCATGCGCGTGGAGCACCGGATGAACGCGACGGAGCAGGGCATGGCGGTCGCGGCATCCCTGATGGGTGCCGGAGAGGAGTTCGCGCCCATTCCTTACTTTTGGACCGACCAATATGACGTGAAGATTCAGGTTCACGGGCTTATCGGCCGCGAAGCCCGAACCGAGGTGATCGCAGGGGATCCGGAAGAGAACGCTTTCGTTATCGGCTACCGCAACGCCCGGGGCGGGCTGGAGGGCATTCTCGGCTGGAACATGCCGCGCGAGGTCCGCAAAGCGCGCGCCCTCATCCCCGAGCGGCTTGAGGACGTCGGCGGGCTGTTGCACGGAGGTGGCGAGGGCAAGAACTTGCCCCTGCCCCGATGGTGATCAGGCGACGCGAACGGAGTTCGGGAGTCCGAGGGCGAGCATGCGGTTGAGGACCGCGGCGCCGATGGCGACCTCGGCTCCCTGCGCCTGATCGGTATGGAAGCGCAGCGCTTCGCCGAGAGCGCGACACTGACGGCAGCGTCACCATCCTGGCCCGGCGTGCGAGAGTGGCGTCGAAGCGCACGGGGCTCGTTCCTTGGGACAGCATCAGCGGACCATGCCCCACTTGCGCACGGTGTGGGTCTCGATCCAGCGGAAGACGACGTTCTCAACCAGCAGGCCGATCAGGATGACGGTGACGAGACCGGCGAAGACCTTGTCGATGTACAGCTCGTTGCGGTTCTGGAAGATGAACCAGCCGAGCCCCCCCTTGCCCGAAGATACGCCGAACACCAGCTCCGCCGCGATCAGCGTGCGCCACGCGAAGGCCCAGCCGACCTTCAGCCCGGTCAGAATGGCCGGAAAGGCCGCCGGGATCAGCATGGTGACGACATAGCGGATGCCCGTCAGGCCGTAGTTGCGGCCGGCCATGCGCAGCGTCTCCGACACCGAGGTGAAGCCGGCGTGCGTGTTCAGCGCCAGCGGCCACAGAACCGCGTGCACCAGCACGAAGGTCAGGCTGACCGCCCCCAGGCCGAACCACAGCATGGCGAGCGGCAGGAGCGCGATGGCCGGCAGCGGGTTGAACATGGAGGTCAGCGTGGACAGCACGTCGTTGCCGATGCGCGTGGACACGGCGAAGCTGGTCAGCGCCATCGCCAGGACCACGGCGATGGCGTAGCCCTTCAGCAGGACCGACAGCGACACCCAGGCCATGGACAGCAGGTTCTCCCGCCAGATCCCGTCCCACAGCGCCGTCATCGTGGCGCTGAAGGTCGGAAACATCAGCGGGTTGTTCTGCCATGTGGCCGCAGCCTCCCACAGTGCCGCGACAAGGGCCAGCACCAGGAGCCGGCGCAGCGCGGTGACGTTGCCGAGGCGCTCCCAAGGGGACAGCGGACGGGCGACGTCGCCGATGGGGCCGGTGACCACCACCTTGCGTTCGTACTCGGGGCGCCGGGGCGGCTCGCGCCCGACGCGCGAGGAAAAGGCAAGGTCGGTCATGCGCGCACCTCCTCGACCCGGTCATTTTCAACTTGGTCCGCGAACAGCATGGTGTGGATGCGGTTGGCGGTGGCCTGGAACTCCGGACTGCCGACGGTGACGTGGTCGTAGCCGTCGCAGTTCAGCTCCGCCTTCACCTGACCGGGATGGGGCGACAGCACGAGGATGCGGGAGCCGACCACCAGCGCCTCCTCGATGGAGTGGGTGACGAACAGGACGGTGAAGCGCACCTCGTCCCAAAGCTGGAGCAACTCCTCCTGCATCTTGCGGCGGGTCAGCGCGTCCAGCGCGGCGAAGGGCTCGTCCATCAGCAGGATGTCCGGCTCCATCGCCATGGCCCGCGCGATGGCGACGCGCTGCTTCATGCCGCCTGAGAGCATGTGCGGATGGACGTCGGCGAATTTGGACAGGTTCACCTTGGCGATGCAGTCCAGCGCCTTTTCCTCCGCTTCCCGGCGGGAGGCCTTGCCGCTGGCCAGGAGCGGGAACATGACGTTCTGCTTGACCGTCTTCCACGGCGGCAGCTGGTCGAACTCCTGGAACACCATCATGCGGTCGGGCCCCGGCCCCTGCACCGCGCGGCCGTTCAGCCGGATGGCCCCCTCGACCGGTTGGAGGAAGCCGCCCACCGCCTTCAGCAGCGAGGACTTGCCGCAGCCCGACGGCCCCAGCAGCACGTAGCGTTCCGCCTGGAACACCTGGAAATCGACGCGGTAGGTGGCGGTGACGAGATGCCGGGGCGTCTTGTACTGCAAGGTGACGCCGGACACGTCCAGCAGCGGGCGTTCGGAAACCTTGCCGGTGTCCACAACGTCCAGGGAGGTCAGCGCGTTCATCGTCTCGGCTCCCGGTTTGGCGCAGACGTTGGCACGGTAGCGGTGCGGGAGGCGTGGAACCCCGCACCGCCGCCGCAAGCGGCCTCAGGCCGCGAGGCTCGGCTTCTTGCCGAGAACGCGCGTCACGCTCCGGCGCCCGTCCACGCTGACGGCCGGTTCGCCGGCCACCGTCGTGCGGCGGACGACGCGCGGCCGGTCTTCGTAGTCGTCCACCGCGCGGTGGATGGTGGCGCGGTTGTCCCAGATCGCCACGTCGCCCGGCGACCAGTGCCAGCGCACCGTGTTCTCCGGCCGGGTCGCGTGGTCGTTGAAGATGCCGATCAGTCGCTGGCTGTCCGACGTGGTGAAGCCGATCAGCCGTTGCAGGAAATGGCCGACGATCAGCGTGCGCTCGCCGGTGACCGGGTGCACCGCGACCAGCGGGTGCTCCGTCTCGTAGACCGTGGAGGTGAAGACCTCCTTGAAGCGCTTCAGCCCGTCCTCGCGCACGGCGACGCGGTCGCCGGCGTAGTCGTACTGGTTGGTGTGAATGGCCCAGACCTTGTCGGCCAAGTCGCGCAACGCCTCCGGCAGTTCCTTGTAGGCGGCCACCGTGTTGCCCCACAGCGTGTCCCCGCCCCGGTCCGGCAGCACATGCGGGCGAAGGATGCTGATGGAGGGATAGGCGTCCAGGAAGGTGATGTCGGCGTGCCAGGAGCTGGCGCGCTCCCCGCGCGAGCCGTCCACGTCGAAGATCGCTTCCGTCCCGCCCAGCGAGGGCACCGTCGGATGACCGACCAGTTCACCCCAAAGACGGCCGAAGGCCTCCTGCTGCGCGTCGTCGATGTGGTGCTGGTCGCGGACGAAGATCACCTTGTGCTCGTACACCGCGTCCTGGATCGCCTTCAGCGTCGCGGGGTGCAGGTCGCCCGACAGCTGGACGCCGCGCACTTCGGCGCCGATGTTGCCGTTGATCGGCTTGATATCCAGCGCGGTGGGGGTGGAAGCGCTCATCGACCAATCTCCTGTGGGTGAGGAAGGGGAAAATGAAAGCTTGGATCAGCTGCCGGACTCGCCGTGCAGGATCGGGAAGACGTAGTCCTTCCAGGACGCCGGCTTGTTCTTCAGGGAGCCGACCCGGTGCATGAAGTCGGCGATCACGCCGGTGTTGTGCGGGACCAGCGAGTAGCTGATATCCGGGTTGTTCAGCAGCTTCACCACGTCCTCGTGGCTGAGCTTGCTGGATTCCTCGGCGAGGTAGATGCGCGCGGCTTCCGACTTGTCGCGGGCGATCAGCGCGAAGCCGTCGCGCAGCGCGTCCACCACGGCGGCGGCAACCTTCGGGTTCTCCTCGTAGAATTTCGAGGTGGCGTAGGCCAGCACCATCGTCGCCTCGCCGATCACGTCGCGCGAATTCAGGATGCGGTGGACGTTCGGGGAGGCCAGCTGGATGGTGCCGTAGGTCGGCGTGGTGATGTGCCCGGTGATCTCGGTCCGGCCGGACAGCAGCGCGGCGGTGGCCTCCGGCGGGCTGAGCGTCACGGTCAGCGGTTCGAGGTCGTAGTGATGACCCGGCCCGAACTCCTTCTCCGCCGCGATCTGCAACACGACGGAGTTGATGGAGATCTTCACCGCCGGGACCGCGATGCGGTCTTTTTCCGTCAGGTCGCGGAGGCTGCGGACGTTCGGGTTGTTGCTGTTCAGCCAATAGGCCGAGGAGTCGAGCCCGGCCAGCGCCTTCACGTTCAGTCCGCCGCGCGTCTTGTCCCAGATGGTCAGCAGCGGCGCGATGCCGGCGGCCACGATGTGGGCATTGCCGCTGAGCAGCGCGTCGTTCAACGCCGCGCCACCGCTCAGCACCTGCCAGCTGACCTTGACCTTGCCGGCCCCGCGCGCCTCGGCGTACTTCTCGATCAGCTGCTGGTTCTTGGCGACCATCAGCGGCAGATAGCCGAGGCCGTACTGGATGCCGATCTTCAGCTCCGGCACCTCGGCGCGCACGGCGGCCGGGGCCAGCGCCGCGCCCAGGGCCCCGGCGAGGGCTACGGCGAGGCCGAGCCACGCCCCGCGAATCGTTCCGAACGCCATTCCTCGTCTCCTTATCGCAGGGGTCGTCAATAGGGGCGGTCGCCGAGCACCGTGGCGCGGTGCATGACGCGCCGGTGCGGCAGGTAATCGTTGACCGCGTAATGCTGGGTCGAGCGGTTGTCCCAGATCGCCAGATCGTCCGGCTTCCACTGCCAGCGCACGGTGAATTCCGGCCGGGCGATGTGGTCGAAGAGGAAGCCAAGAATGCTGGCGCTTTCCTTCTCGGTCAGGCCGAGGATGCGGGTGGTGAAGTTCTCGCTGACGAACAGGGCCTTGGCGCCGGTCACCGGATGGGTGCGGATGACCGGATGGACCACCGGCGGGTGCTTGTCGCGCGCCTCGCGCCAGCGCTCATGAATGGCCGGGCCGGTGTGACGCCATTCCGGGAAGGCCTTGGTGAAGTCGTGCACCGCCTGCAAGGGTTCCAGCAGCCGGCGGAGGGGGGCCGACAGCGCCTCGTAGGCGGCGACGTTGCTCGCCCACACCGTGTCGCCGCCCTGCGGCGGAATGATCTTGCCCGACAGCGCGACGATGGCCGGCGGCGTCTCGATGAAGGTGACGTCGGTGTGCCAGACGTCGTTGTCGGTCGGGTTGTGCGACCCGGTGTCCAGCACCATGATCTCCGGCCGCTCCGGCACGTTCGGGTAGACGGGGTGGATGTGCAGGTCGCCGAAGCGGGCGGCGAAGTCGCGCTGCTGGTGGGGGGTGAGCGGCTGGTTCTCGAAGAACAGAACGTGGTGCGTGACCAGAGCCCGCTCCAGCGCCGCGAAAGCGCCATCGGTCAGCGGACGGGTCAGGTCGATCCCCGTCACGCGGGCGCCGATGGTCGGGCTGATGGGGGCGATGGTCAGGGTGGGAAGCGCGACGTCGGGCATGTAAGTTCCCCCTTAAGAAGATTTATTGGCGCCCTTGCCAGGGCACGAAGATCCGTTGAAAGAGCCGCACCAGCAGTTCCAGGGCGAAGGCCACGGCGGCGATGACGAGGATTCCCAGCACCACCACGTCGGTGACGAGGAACTGGGCCGCCGACTGCACCATGAAGCCGAGGCCGCGGGTGGCCGCCACCAGCTCCGCCGCGACCAGGGTGGACCAGCCGGCGCCGAGGCCGATGCGCACGCCCGTCAGGATGTCCGGCAGGGCGCTGGGCAGGACGACGAGGCCGACCACCTGAAGCCGGGTGGCGCCCAGCGAGCGGGCGGCGTTCACCCGCTCCGCATCGACGGAGCGCACGCCGGCCGCCGTCGCGATGGCGATGGGCGCGAAGATGGCGAGGTAGATGAGCAGGACCTTCGAGCCCTCGCCGATGCCGAACCAGATGACGATCAGCGGCAGGTAGGCCAGCGGCGGGATCGGCCGGTAGAACTCGATCAGCGGCTCCAGCACGCCGCGCGCCAGCGGGCTCAGGCCCAGCGCAAGGCCGGCGGGAACCGCCGTCAGGATGGCGAACAGGAGTGCCGTGAACACCCGGCCCAGGCTGGCGCCGAGATGCTCGGTCAGGGTGGAATCGACGAAGCCCTCCGTCCACACCCGCACCGCCTGGCCCGCGACCGCCTCGGGGGACGGCAGGAACAGCGGCGGGACGAGGCCGAAGTGCGCCGCCGCCCACCAGCCGCCCAGCATCAGCGCCACGGTGAGCAGGGCCGCCCGCGCCGTCGGGGACAGCGGGCAGGAGCGGTGCCGCACCTCCCGCCCGTCGTCGGGCAGGGCGAGGCCATAGAGAAGCGCTTCGATTTCGGACATGGCGTCACTCCCCGGCGGCGGCGAAAACAAGGTCGCGGACGCGCTCGCGCGCCGCGATGAAGGCGGGGTCGGACTTCACGGCCCGCGCGGGCTCCCCGGACGCCACCCGCCGGCCGAAATCGAGATCGAGCGTTGCGGTGATCCGTCCGGGGCGCGGCGACATGACGAGCAGCCGGGTCGCCAGGAACACCGCCTCCTCGATGCCGTGGGTGATGAGGAAGATGCTTTTGCCGGTGCGCGCCCAGACCTCCAGGATCAGTTCCTGCATCTGTTCGCGCGTCATGGCGTCGAGCGCGCCAAGCGGCTCGTCCATCAGCAGAACCTGGGGGTCGGCGGTCAGCGCGCGGGCCAGCCCGACGCGCTGGCGCATGCCGCCCGACAGCTGCCAGACGCGGTGCCCGGCAAAGCTCCCCAACCCGACGAGGTCGAGCACGGCGCGCGCCCTCTCCCTTCGCTCCGCCTTCGGCGTCCCCTTCAGCCGCAAGCCGAAGGCCACGTTGTCGAGGACGCTGAGCCAGGGGAAAAGCGCGTCGTTTTGGAAGACCACGCCGCGCTCCGCCCCTGGCCCGGTGACGAGGGCCGTGCCCAGGGCCACCCGTCCGGACGTGGGAGGCAGAAAGCCGGCCATCAGGTTCAGCAAGGTGGTCTTGCCGCAACCCGACGCCCCCAGCGCCACGACGAAACCCCCCGGCTCCACCGCGACCGACACCCGGTCGAGCGCGGTGACCCCGCCTCCGGAAGGGGACGGAAACTGCACGGTCGCATCCAGGACGGAGAGCGTCGCCATGGCTGGTCTCCCTTACTTCGCAGCCACGCTGTCCTTGACGAAGCGCGGCTGGACGTAGGCGCCGTAGTCGGGCAACACGCGCTCGACCTTGCCCTGCTCCTTCAGGAAGGCGGCGGTCTCGGCGATGGCCTTGGCGGTCCCGCCGCCCAGCAGAGCGGGCGAGGCCTGCTCGTCCGGCAGCGGGAAGTGGTTGCCGGTCAGCAGCTCCGGCACCTCCTCGGCCTTGGCGCCGGTCAGCTTGACGACCTTCTGGACGTTCTCGGCCTTGCCGGTCCAAGCCGCCGGGTTCTGGCGGTAGGCGGCGTAGGCGTCGCTGGTGACGCGGACGAAGCCCTTCACCACGTCGGGGTTGGCGGCGCTGAAGTCCTTGCGGGCGATCCAGGCGTCGAAGGTCGGGGCGCCCCATTTCGCCACCTCGGACGAGGTGACCAGCACCTTGCCGGTCTCCTTCGCCTTGCCCAGCGCCGGGTCCCACACATAGGCGGCGTCGATGTCGCCACGCGCCCAGGCGGCGGCGATCTCCGGCGGACGCAGGTTCAGGATCTGCACCTGTTTCGGCGCAACACCCCAATGCTTCAGTGCGGCCAACAGGCTGTAATGGGTGGTCGAAACGAAGGGCACCGCGACCTTCTTGCCGGCGAGATCCTTCGGGTCCTTGATGCCGGCGCCATTGCGCACGACCAGAGCCTCGGCATCGCCGATCTGGGCGGCGACCAGAATGGTTTCGATGGGCAGTTCGCGGCTGGCGGCGGCGGCCAGCGGGCTGGAGCCGACATAGCCGATCTGCACGTCGCCCGACGCGATGGCGGCGATCACGTCGGCGCCGCTGTCGAACTTGCGCCAGTTGATCGTCCAGCCGGTGGTCTTCTCGTAGACGCCGTCGGCCTGCGCGACCTTCGCGGGATCGACCGTGGTCTGGTAGCCGATGGTCACCGTGCGGTCGGCGGCCAGAGCCGTGGCGGAGGTGGCGGTCGCAAGGCCGAGCGCGGCCGTTGCGGCCACGAGCAGGTGCTTCATGGTCGCTGTCATCGGGGTCTTCCGAAAGGGGTCTGTCCAAACTGCGTGCCTTAATCACACCAAGCGCGATCCAGGCTGTCAACCACAATCTACTTTGTTTGTAGATTTTTGAAAGCTTATTATACATCATAAGTTTGTTTTATATCGGCGCACAGCCTCTAATAACTCTATAAATATGATTGACAATGTGATGCAGCCGTGTGTTTTCATAGAAAACCAAGCTATTTCAACATTGAAAAATAGCTAAATAGGTTCGGCACACACGAGGGAATTGGATCATGGTGGAGTTCCGACAGGGCAACCGTCCGGCGGCAGTGTCTCGGCGTGGTCTTCTAATCGGCGCGGCGGCGGTCGGCGCCACCCTTCCGCTGGCCGGTCTGGCTCCGCGTCTGGCGGCGGCCAACGCTCCGGCGGCGGCAAAGACGCTGAAGCTCGCCTGGAACACCGGCGCGGTCTGCGGCGCGCCGGTGGCGGTCGCGCAGCACAAGGGCTTCTTCGCCAAGCATGGCCTGAACGTGGAGTTCGTGAACTTCGCCGGCACGACGGAAAGCCTGCTGGAGGCCATCGCCACCGGCAAGGCGGACGTCGGTCATGGCATGGCGCTGCGCTGGCTGAAGCCGCTGGAGCAAGGCTTCGATGTGAAGATCGCCGCCGGGGTGCATGGCGGCTGCATGCGCCTGCTGGCGGCGAAGTCCGGCGGCATCACCGACCTGAAGGGGCTGAAGGGCAAGACCATCGCCGTCGCCGACCTGTCCAGCCCGGCCAAGCACTTCTTCTCGATCCTGTTCTCCAAGCAGGGAATCGACCCGAACAAGGACGTGGACTGGCGCGTGTTCCCCGGCGACCTGCTGGCCGTCGCCGTCGAAAAGGGCGAGGCGCAGGCCGTCGCCCACTGGGACCCCGTCACCTACGCCTTCCTGAAGTCCGGCAACCTCGTGGAGATCGCCACCAACCTGACCGGCGAGTACGTCAACCGCACCTGCTGCGTTATCGGCGTGCGCGGCAGTCTGCTGCGCGAGGACAAGGCTGCCGCTGCTGCCCTGGTCAAGGCGGTGTTCGAGGCACAGGACTACACCGTCCACCACCCGGAGGAGGCGGCCAAGGCCTACCAACAGTACTCGCCCAAGACCAGCATCGAGGATCTGGTGGCGCAGCTGCGCAGCCAGACGCACCACCACCACCCGGTCAGCACCAACCTGAAGAAGGAACTCGCTTCCTACGCCGATGAGTTGAAAGGCATCCAGGTCTTCAAGCCGAACTTCGACACCGCGAAGTTCGCCGACAAGATCTACGCGGACGTGGTGGCCTGAGATGGCGGCCATCGAAGGAGCGGCTGGCGAGGAGGCGGTGGGGGTTCTGCCCAAGGAGGCCCCATCACTGCCGCCGATGATCGGCGGGTTGACGGCTGCGGCGGCGTGGTTCGCCGTCGCGGCGCTGACCTCCGCATGGCCGGACGCGGAGGAGTGGGAGCGCACGGGCGAACTCGCCAGCCTGCTGGCCGTGGTGGGGGGCGGGCTCGCGCTCGCCTCCCTGCTGCGCCGGGCACAGCGGGCGTGGCCCTGGATGCTGGCCCTGGCGCTGGGCGTCGCGGCCTGGGAAGTGGCGACCGCGAAGCTGAACCTGCTGCCGCGCCCCTTCTTCGCGCCGCCGCAGGGATTGCTGGAAGTCTATCTGGACGACTGGCCGCGTCTTGCCGAATGCGTGCTGCATTCGGCGTGGCTGCTGATCTCCGGCTACCTGCTGGGCTCGACCGCCGGTTTCGTCACCGGGGTGGCGGTCGGTTGGTCGCGGGCGGTCGGCTATTGGGTGAACCCGGTGCTGCGGCTGATCGGGCCGCTGCCGGCCACCGCGTGGCTGCCTCTGGCCTTCTTCGCCTTCCCCAGCAGCGCCAGCGCCAGCACCTTTCTGGTGGCGCTGGCCGCCTTCTTCCCGGTCACGATTCTCACGCTGTCGGGTGTGGCGGGGGTGAACAGCGCCTTCTACGACATCGCCCGCACGCTGGGCGCCAACAAACGCTTTCTGGTGCTGAAGGTCGCCGTTCCGGCGGCCATGCCGCACGTCTTCGTCGGCCTGTTCATGGGCCTCGGCGGATCCTTCGCGGTGTTGGTGGTGGCGGAGATGCTGGGCGTGAAGGCGGGCCTTGGCTGGTACATCCAGTGGGCGCAGGGCTGGGCCGCCTACGGCAACATGTACGCGGCACTTCTGGTGATGGCGCTGCTGTGCTCCGGCCTCGTCGCCCTGCTGTTCCGCATCCGCGATCACCTGCTCGCCTGGCAGAAGGGACTGCTGCGATGGTAGCGCTCGCCCACAAGACGGAGGAGACGGCCGGGCTCGGCCTTGCCGTCCACAAGGTCAATCACGCCTTCGAACTGCACGGGCAAACCCTGCCCGTCCTGGACAACGTCAGCTTCACCGTGGAGCCGGGGGAGTTCGTGGCGCTGCTCGGCCCCTCGGGCTGCGGCAAGTCCACGCTGCTGCGCCTCGTCGCCGGGCTGGAACCGCCGCGTGGCGGCAGCCTGCTCGCGGACGGGCGGCCGATCGACGGGCCGCACCCGTCACGGGTCGTGGTCTTCCAGGACCCGACGCTCTATCCCTGGCGCACGGTGTGGGACAACGTGGCGTTGGGGCTGGAGGCGCAAGGGGTGCTGAAGCGGAACCGCGCGCGGGTGGACGAGGCGCTGGCCCTGGTCGGCCTGTCCGGGTTCGCCAAGGCCTACCCGCACCAGCTCTCCGGCGGCATGGCGCAGCGCGCGGCGCTGGCGAGAGCCCTGGTCAACGACCCGCGCCTGCTGGTGCTGGACGAGCCGCTCGGCAAGCTGGACAGCCTGACCCGCATCGCCATGCAGGGCGAAATCGTGCGGCTGTGGCGGAACGCCGGCTTCACCGCCCTGCTCGTCACGCACGACGTGGAGGAAGCCCTGCTGATGGCGACCCGCGTCATCGTCTTCAGCGAGCGCCCCGCGCGCATCACGGCGGAGATCCCCATCGACCGCCCCTACCCGCGCCATCGCGACGATCCCGTTCTGGTGGACCTGCGCCATAAGGTGCTGGACCTGCTGGGCATGGGATCGAGCTGGTGACGCCCCCGCCAAGCCTTCGGAGA
>JAEZID010000085.1 GCA_023416195.1 Pseudomonadota bacterium
ACGGCGGGCGCGGCGACGACGTTCTGTTCGGCGGCCGCGACGACGACCTGCTGAGCGGCGACGACGGCTCCGACGTGGTCGCGGGCGATGCGGGCGACGACACGGTGATCGGCGGCGGCGACGGCGATGCCCTGTCCGGCGGCGACGGCAACGACCTCGTCTTCGGCAACGCCGGCCAGGACCTGCTGTTCGGCAACGCCGGCAGCGATACCCTGTTCGGCGGCGGCGGCGACGACGCCCTGTTCGGCGGGGCGGGCGACGACGCGCTGTTCGGCGACTTCGGCAACGACCGGCTGGCGGGCGATATGGGCAACGACACGCTGACCGGCGGGGCGGGGGCCGACGTCTTCGTCTTCGCCACCGGCGGCGGCGCCGACCGCATCACCGACTTCACCGCCGCCGACGGCGACCGCATCGGCCTCGCCCCCGGCCAGACCTACGGCGTCGCCGCCAACGGCGCCGGCGAGGCGGTCATCGTCTTCTCCGACGCCCACGCCGTCACCCTGGCCGGCGTCCGCCGGGAGCAGTTCTCAACAGACTGGATCGTCTTCGGCTGAAGCTGGGGCCGGCACGGAGGCCGCGATAGTGCGTGACAGCCACATCCGTCTAGAGTACCACAATGCCACTTGGCCGATACGCCTGATACCCAATGAGGAAAGGGGGCATCGCGTTGGATTGCGCTCCCATGCCTTGCCTTCACACTGCCTTCACGCCCGCATGATTCGCCGATGAGCCTTCTGTTCGACTCTGCCGACCGCAGCCAGACCGCGCGTGCCCGCGAAGACCTTTTCCAAGGTGTGACGAGCTGGTCGTTGTGGGGCATGCTGGGCTGGCATGACATCAAGAAGCGGTACCGGCGTTCGGTGCTCGGGCCGTTCTGGCTGACCATCAGCATGGCCGTGCTGGTCGCCTGCCTGGGCTTCATCTACGGCTCCCTGTTCCGCTTCCCGCTTGCCGACTATCTGCCCTTCCTCGCCCTGGGGCTGGCCATCTGGAACTTCGTCGCCGCCATCCTGACCGAAGGCTGCCAAAGTTTTCTGGAGTTCGAGAGCCTCATCAAGCATGTGCGCATGCCGCTGTCGGTCCATGTGCTGCGGGTCATCTGGCGCAACCTGATCATTCTCGGCCACAACGCCGTGATCTTCATCGTCATGGCGCTGTGGCTCGGCCTGTGGCCGGGGGCGAGCGGGCTTCTGTTTCTGCCGGGCCTGTTCCTTCTGCTGGTCAACGCGATGTGGATCGCCCTGGCCCTGGGCATCGCCTGCGCGCGTTTCCGCGACGTGCAGCCGATTGCCGCCAGCGTGGTCCAGCTGCTGTTCTTCGTCACGCCGGTCATGTGGAAGCCGGAACTGATGGGCGAGCGTCAATGGATGATCGCGCTCAATCCGATCTACTACCTGATCGAAGTCGTCCGCGGCCCGCTGCTGGGGGAGGCGTTGGCGCCCACCGTCTGGGGAATGGCCGTGCTGATCACGGTTCTGGGCTGGTCGGCCACCTTCGCCATCTATGTCCGGTTCCGCAAACGCATCGCTTATTGGCTGTAGACCCGTGGCTAAGATCCATCTCGATCAGGTCTCCGTCGAATTCGTTATCTATCAGGGCAGCGGACGCTCCCTGAAGAAGACCCTGCTTCATTCCTCGACCAGCGGGATCATCCGGCACGACGCGCAGCACCGCATCCAGGTGAACGCGCTCAACAAGGTGTCCTTGCATCTGGACCATGGCGACCGGCTGGGGCTGATCGGCGGCAACGGCGCGGGAAAGACGACGCTGCTGCGGACCCTGGCCGGGGTGTATGAGCCGACCGCCGGGCGGGTCCGGGTCGAAGGGCAGGTGACGCCTCTGTTCGACCTGTCGATCGGCTTCGACGGGGACGCGTCCGGCTACGACAACATCCGCATGCGGGCGGCCTATCTCGGCGTCTCGAGCGAAGAGATCGAGAGCAAGATGGACGACATCGCCGCCTTCACCGAGCTGGGCGGCCATCTGGATCTGCCGGTGCGGACCTATTCGGCGGGCATGATGCTGCGTCTGGCCTTCGGCGCGGCCACGGCCATCGACGCGGAAATCCTGCTGATGGACGAATGGATCGCGGTGAGCGACGCGCAGTTCCTGGAAAAGGCCGAACGCCGGGCCGAGGAGTTCGTCAGCCGCGCCAGCATCCTGGTGGTCGCCTCGCACGTCGAAAGCGTGCTGCGCCGCCTGTGCAACAAGCTGCTGTGGCTTGAGAACGGGCGCGTCGTCACGGTCGGCCCGGTGGAGGAGGTGCTGAACCTCTACCACAAGCGCATGGGCAGCAACGCCAACGCCTTGAGCCGCAGCCTGGAGCCTTCCGACCGGCAGGCCATGTAAACATCCTGGCGAACGTTCCGGGCAACGTCCCGGCGCCACCCCGCACAGCCTGAGAAGGCGCATGTTGAACAGCGACGCAACCCTTACGCCGGCCGGGGTGAGCACGACAGGGCGTTCCGTCCCCTTGTCCGATCTGCGCCTGGATGGGGCCGTGCCCACGCATGTGGATCTCCGGCACGATTTCACATGGCTCTTTTCCGGTTGGGCCCACCGGCCCGGCGCCGGCCTTCGCGGGGCGGTTCTGTCGGTCGGTCCGGCCGCCTTCACCGCGCAAGCCCCGCTCGTTCGCCTCGACGCCGAGGCCGCGCTGACGGAGGGCGGCGCGGCGCCGGGAATTCCCGCCTGCGGTTTCGCCGGCCTCGCGTCTCTGCCCGCCGGTCTCTCCGGGCCGGATCTGGCGATCTCTCTGCGGCTTGACTGGGACGACGGCGAACGGGAGGTTCGGCCGCTCGGCACCGTCGAGGTGGTGCGGGGGGAGGCACCGGCGCGGACCCCGGCCGACCGGCTGGTGGCGGTCTGCATGGCCACCTACAATCCCGATCCCGAACTGTTCCGGGCGCAGGTCGCCTCGCTCGTCGCCCAGACGCACCGGAACTGGATCTGCCTGATCCAGGACGACGGCTCGACCGAGGAGCGGTGGCGGGAGATCGTCGCCGCGACCGCCGGGGACGACCGTTTCCAGCTCGACCGCAACCCCGCCAATCTGGGCTTTTACCGGAACTTCGAGCGCAGCCTGTCCCGTGTCCCCGCCGACGCCGCCTTCGTCGCCTTCTCCGACCAGGACGACGCCTGGTATCCGGACAAGCTGAGGCGCCTGATCGAACCGCTGGAGGCCGGCGCGGTCCTGGCCTTCTGCGACATGCGCGTCGTGGACCGCCGGGGCGGCGTGCTGTCCGAGGTCTTTTGGCCGGGGCGGCAGGGGCGCCATGACCAGGCCGGGGCCTTGCTGATGGCCAACGTCGTGACCGGCTGCGCCTGCCTGTTCCGCGCCGAGTTGCTGGATCGGGCGCTGCCTTTCCCGCAGGTCAAGCGGTACGCCTACCACGACCATTGGATCGCCTGCTGCGCCGCCGGGGCGGGGCCGGTCGCCTATGTGCCCGAGCCGCTGAGCGATTATGTCCAGCATGGCGGCAACACGCTGGGGTACCGGCGGGCCGGTATCCGGCTGGTCGCCAAGGCGGCGGCGGCGCTCGTCCTGTCGCCGCTAGTCGCCGCCGCCGCCTGCGTCGACGGGGTTCGCCGCCGCTGGGCCGGCGTCTTCCGCCTGCTGGTCGATTCCGCGCGCCAGGAGTATCTGGTGCGCGTGGCGTTCGCCGAGGCGCTGCGCCGGCGGGGTCTTCTGCCCGATGGCGCGGACGCCTTTCCGCTCGGCCGGGGGGAAAAGCGCTTTCTCGTCCGGGCCGGGCTGATCCCCGGACGGCGCGGCATCGCCTATCGGGTCACGGCGTTGCGCCTGCTGGCCGGGCTGGCGGTCGAGCGGATCATGATCCGTCTCGCCGGCCGGACGACGTCCGGGTCCCGTTAGGAAGAGTTTGCCAATCCCGCTCGGCCGGCAATCCCGCTTGGCCAGATGCGCGAGCGCCTATGGGGCGGTGTCCATGCGTGTCCTCCTGTTGTCCCGATACGGCCAGCTCGGCCCGAGCAGCCGCCTGCGGCACTACCAGTTCCTGCCGGCCCTGGCGGCGGCGGGCGTCGAGGTGGATGTCGCCCCCCTGCTGCCCGACCGCTATCTGTCGATGCTCTACGGCGGTGGCGGCCGGTCGCCGGGGCTGGTCGCCCGGGCCTATCTGACCCGCTTGCGCGCCCTGCTGACGGTCCGCCGCTACGATCTGGTCTGGATCGAGAAGGAGATCCTGCCGTGGCTGCCCTATCCGCTTGAACGGCTGCTGCTGGCCGGCGTCCCCTACGCCGTCGATTTCGACGATGCGTGGTTCCACAAATACGACCGCCACCGCTCCGGCGCGGTTCGCGCCCTGCTCGGCGACAAGCTCGACCGGCTGATGAGCCGCGCGGCCCTGGTCACCGTGGGCAACGATTATCTGGGCGACCGCGCGCGCGCCGCCGGCGCCCGCCGGATCCTGACCCTGCCGACCGTGGTCGATCTGAACCGCTATCCCCCGCACAAGCCCGCAACGGGGAAGGAGCGGGTGACGATCGGCTGGATCGGCTCGCCCAGCACGTCGCCCTACCTCGACCTCGTCCGGGCGCCGCTGGAGGCGATGGTCGCGGATGAACGCGCCGATCTCGTGCTGATCGGCGCGGGAAAAGAGGCGCTGTCCGGCCTGCCGGTCCGGCGGCTGGACTGGACCGAAGCCAGCGAGGTGTCCAACATCCTGAGCTTCGACATCGGCATCATGCCGCTGGCCGACACGCCGTGGGAACGGGGCAAGTGCGGCTACAAGCTGATCCAGTACATGGCCTGCGGCCGCCCGGTAGTGGCGAGCCCGGTCGGCGTCAACACCAGCATCGTCGAGCATGGCGTGAACGGCTTCCTCGCCGACACGGAGGCGGAGTGGCGCGAGGCCCTCGGCCGCCTCTGCGCGGAACCCGGCCTGCGGGAGGCCGCCGGGGCGGCGGGACGGGCCAGGGTGGAGCAGCGCTACTGCGTGGACCGGATCGTTCCGCCGCTGATCGACGGGTTGCGCGCCGCCAGCAGGCGCTGAGGCGCAAAAAGCGCGAGAGCCCGCCGGTTCTCTCCAGTATAAGAACGCCACCTCTTTTCCTTCTGCCGCGAGATCTTCGACGATGACCCATTCCCGCCGCCTTTCCGTGATCGGTCTCGGCTATGTGGGCCTGCCGGTGGCGGTGTCGTTCGGGCGCGCCGGGTTTCCGGTGGTCGCCTTCGACATCAGCGAGCGGCGGGTGGCCGAATTGGCGGCCGGCACCGACAGCACCGGCGAGGTGGAGGCGGGCGCCCTCGCCGAAGCGCGGCTGACCCTGACCACCGATCCCGCGGCCCTGCGCGCGGCCGACTTCCACATCGTCACCGTGCCCACCCCGATCAACGACGCCAACCGGCCCGACCTCGGCCCGCTGCTGGCCGCCACGCGCACCGTCGGGCGCCATCTCAAGAAGGGCGACATCGTCGTCTATGAGTCCACCGTCTATCCCGGCGCCACCGAGCGCG
>JAEZID010000205.1 GCA_023416195.1 Pseudomonadota bacterium
CACGCCGGCCATCACGGCAACGGCCAGGGCTTTGGGTGCGAAGCGGATGTTCATCATGGAAGCTCCAGGAAACACTCTTGCCCAGGTGAACAGCTGAGGCTTGAGTGTTCTTCCATCGATCAACCGAGACGGGGCATGACATTTTTGGGCAGCCCGCGGACGACAATCTCGCGGTCGGGATGTTCTTGATTCGTTCGAATTGTCATGCCATGCTCCGCGCATGGTGGATGAACTGCCGGACAGAGCACGCAAGGGACGCGGGGCGATCAGCAACCGCAGCGGCCGGTACGAGCGCGAGGCGCGCGTCGCCGTGGACGACGGCTGGGACAACAGCGAAGCCACGACAAAAAAAGTTCAGACCTTTGTCTTCGACGACACTGCGCGAACCATCATTAGCAAGAACACATCTCCCGATGTCATCTTCGAGAAATCGATAAACCCATTTCGTGGGTGCGAGCACGCGTGCATTTATTGCTTTGCCCGCCCCACCCACGCGTATCTCGGCCTGTCGCCCGGCCTGGATTTCGAGACGAAGATATTCCGCAAGGCCAAAGCGGCGGAACTCCTGGCCGCCGAGCTGCGGAGCAAGTCCTACCGCTGCCAGCCCCTGGCGCTGGGCGCCAACACCGATCCCTATCAGCCCATCGAGCGGGACCAGCGCATCACCCGTGCAATCCTGGAGGTCTGCCGCGACTTCAACCAGCCGGTGATGATCATCACCAAATCGGCCCTGGTGCTGCGCGACCTCGATATCCTGGCGCCCATGGCGGCCAGGGGATTGGTCAACGTCGCCCTGTCCCTCACCACGCTCGACCGCGATCTGGCGCGCCGCATGGAGCCGAGGGCCAGCACGCCGCACCGGCGCCTCGCCGCCATGCGGGAGCTGACGGCGGCCGGCGTGCCGGTGGCCGTGCTGGCCAGCCCGATGATCCCGGCGCTGAACGACCACGAACTGGAAGCCATCCTCACGGCCGCGGCGGAGGCCGGGGCCCGTCAGGCCAATTACATCCTGCTGCGCCTGCCGCTGGAGATCGCCGGCCTGTTCGAGGAATGGCTTCGCGAACACGCGCCGAACCGGGCGGACCGCGTGCTCAGCCTGATCCGCCAGTGCCGCGACGGGGAACTCTACAAGTCGCAGTTCGGCACCAGAATGAAGGGCTCCGGCCCCATCGCGGAGCTGTTGTCGAAGCGCTTCAAACTGGCTTGCAGGCGCCTTGGCCTCAACGGCCGCGACGCCGACCTGAACTGTGCCGACTTCAGGGCGCCACCGGCGCCGGGCGATCAGCTGGCGCTGTTCTGATCGCGGCGACGAACCCTCAAAGCTCGACGACCGGCGCGAACCCGCCGAAGATCATCCGCTTGCCGTCGAACGGCATCGGGTTCGTCTCCGGATTGATCCGGTCGTCGGTCGTCATGATCTCGGTCATGCGCCGCATGGCGGCGTCCCGCGTCGCCTTGTCGGGCCATTCGACCCAGGACAGGACGACGGTCTCGTCGTCGGTCGCCTGCACGGCCCTGCGGAAATCGGTCAACTTGCCGTCGGGCACGTCGTCACCCCAGCATTCGAGAACGCGCGTGGCGCCGAGTTCCTTGAACAGGCCGTCCGCCTTGACCGCGTGATCGATGAACTCCTGCTTGCGGGCGGTCGGAACCGCGATCACGAAACCGTCGATATAGGACATGTTTCCTCCCTGTCGGGCTGGTTGGGTCAGGCTGGTTGGAAGGCCGTTTCGAGCGCCGCGATGTCGATCTTGTTCATCCGCATCATGGCGGCCCGCGCGCGGGATGCGGCCGTGGCGTCCGGATCGTTGAGCAGCCGGGGCAGCACCTCCGGTACGATCTGCCAGGACACGCCGAACCGGTCGGCGAGCCAGCCGCACATGCTCTCCTTGCCGCCATCGGCGAGCAGGGCGGACCACAATCGGTCGGTTTCGTCCTGATCCTTCGTGAGCACGCTGATCGAGGCGGCGGGCGAATGCTCGAACATCTCACCGGCCGTCAGGATCATCATCGGCGCGCCGGCCAGGGTGAACTCGACGACCATGGGGTCGTCGGGGTTGCCGTGATCGACCACGGCGTCGATGCGGCTGTCCGGCAGAAGACTCACGTAGAATCGGGCGGCGTCGATCCCACGGCGCGCAAACCAGAGGCAGGTGCGAACCTTTCGGGGTCCGGTCATGACGTCGCCTCCCCGCCCACGGCTTTCGCCCCGGCGTAGTTCAGCATCCAGGGCGTGCCGAAACGGTCGGTGAACATGACGAAGCGCTCGGCCCAGAAGGTCTCGCCGGCTGGCATCCCGATCGACCGGGCGTCCTTCGCCAGCGCCTCGAACATGCGGTCGAACTCGGCGCGCGACGCCGGGGCAACCGACACGGCGAAGCCCTGCGGCGGCTCATACATGCCATCCGGCACGTCCGAGGCCATGATCGTGGCGGTGCCCAGTTTCATCGCCATGTTCATCACGAGATCGTCGCTGCCGGGCATGCGGTTGTCCGGGGCCGGCGCGTCGCCGTTGCGGAGCACGCCCACGATCTGCCCGCCGAGGGTTTCGGCGTAATGGGTCATCGCCTCCAGGCAATTGCCGTTGAAGAAGAGATAGATGATCGGTTCCATGGATGTTCCTCCCGTGTTTTCAAAGTGTCTTGGCAAGCGCCAGGAGTTGGTCGGTGGCCTTGCCCCAGCCCTCGTGAAAGCCCATCGCCTCGTGTTCGTTGCGCGCCTCGACACTCCAGTGCATGGCGCGCGCGGTGTAGCGGGTCTGGCCGGCGCCCGCGTCCTCGAACAGCACTTCCCCCGTCATGAAGGCGCGCGACGAGGGCCGCCAGCCGGGGCGGAAAGCGTCGGTGAACACCAGACGCTCCTTCTCGACGACCTCCAGAAAGACGCCGGGCTCCCCGAACTGCTCGCCGTTTGGGCCGTTCATCAGCGTGAAGAACTCGCCGCCGGGGCGCAGGTCGATGCGCGCCTCCGACACGTACCAGGGCTTGGGGCAGAACCACTGCTTGAGAAGGTCGGGCTCGACCCAGCAGCGCCAGAGCTTGTAACGCGGCACGTCCAGGATGCGGGTCAGAACGAGATCGCTCTCGGCATCAGTCATGGGAGCCCCCTTTCGGTTGTGGCTGCGAGAAGAGCAGCCCGAGATAGCGCTTCAGGTGATCGACGCTTTCCAGCGCGACGGCGCGCGCGCCCGTCGCCTTCGCGAGGATGAAGGCGCCCTGGAGGACGGCCTGGGTGTGCGCCGCGAGGCTCGCCGGGGTCCAGTCGGCCTCGATCCGGCGCGCCGCCATGGCCGCCGCGATGTCCGGCTCAAGCGTCGCGGCGTGACCGAAGATGCTGGCGGCGCAGGCCTCGCGGATCGCGGGATGCGACCCATAGACCTCCTGCGCCATGGTCCCGACCAGACAGGTGAACTCGGCGAGATCGCCGTCGATGATCGACTTGCGGAACTCGACATAGCCGAGCAGACGGTCGAACGGATCCTCAAGCCGATTGTAGGGCGCGCCCGCGAAAAACGCCGAGGTCGTTTCCGCCCAATAGGCGGCGGCGGCGACGCCGAGCGCCTCCTTGTTCTCGAAATGATGGAAGAACGCCCCCTTCGTGACGCCGGCCGCCTTGCAGAGGTCATCGACCGACGTCGCCGCAAAGCCCTTGGCCCGGATGAGGTCCCGCGCCGCTTCGAGAAGGCGGGTGCGGGCGTCGCCGCGCTCGGGGTGATGTTTCGTGGGTCTCGCCATGCCAGAAAAATACCGTACGGTTGGTATGCTCGTCAACGGGCAAGGACCTGAGGCACCGTGACCAAGCCGTTCCCGGCCTTCGTGTGTTACACACGGACGTTGCAGCCATAGAGGGGAGCGCTCCGCGTGAGCACGGGGTTGATTGCACTGCTGGACGATGTGGTCGGGCTGGCGAAGGTCGCCGCCGCCTCGCTCGACGATGCCGCCGCGCAGGCGACGAAGGCCGGCGCCAAGGCCGCCGGGGTCGTGGTGGACGACGCGGCGGTGACGCCCCGCTACGTGGTGGGCTTCACGGCGGACCGGGAATTGCCCATCGTCGGGCGAATCGCCGTGGGCTCCCTGAAGAACAAGCTGCTGTACCTGCTGCCGGCCGCCCTGGTGCTCAGCCTCGTCGCGCCCTGGGCGATCACGCCGCTGCTGATGCTGGGCGGCGCCTTCCTCTGTTACGAGGGGGCGGAAAAGGTGTACGAGGCGCTGTGGCCGCATGCCGAACACCACGGCACCGGCGGGCAGGTCCCCGAACCGGGCCAGGACGCCACCAGGCTGGAGGAGGAGAAGGTCTCCAGCGCCATCAAGACCGACCTGATCCTGTCGGCCGAGATCATGGCGATCACGCTGTCCACCGTCGCGGCCGAGACCTCTTCCTTCTGGTCGCAGGCGATCATCCTCGCCATCGTCGGCACCGGGATCACCATCGTGGTTTATGGGTCGGTGGCCCTGATCGTGAAGGCGGACGACGCCGGCGTGGCCTTGGCACAGAACGGCCGACCCGCGTCCAGCCTGCTCGGCCTGCGCGATCCCGGCGCCGGGGAGGCGGGCGGCGCCGACCGAGCACTGCGCCCCATGACCCAGGGGATCGGCCGCGCCCTGGTCCATGGCATGCCCTTCTTCCTCAAGCTGCTCAGCATCGTCGGGACGGCCGCGATGCTGTGGGTCGGCGGCGGCATCATCGTCCACGGGCTGGAGGGCTATGGCGTCCCGGCCATCGGGCACGCGATCCATAACGCCGCCGTGGCCGTGGGCCATGCCGTGCCGGCCGGCGCCGCCGCGGTGGAATGGCTGGTGACGGCCGCCGGGTCGGGCCTGTTCGGCCTCGCCGTCGGCGCGGTTCTGATCCCCCTCGTCCACAAGGTCGCGGCGCCGCTGTTCCGAAAGCTGCCGCCGTTCCGCACACAGAAAGGCTGACGCCTGTTTTCGGGACCGCGCAGTCCCCACCTTGCCGGTATGGGCGGCACGCGGCCGCCCACCGAAGGAGACCTGAATGCCATCCTCCAACGACTGGCGCATCCCGCCGGAGTTCCAGCCCGATCCCGGCGATCTGGCCTACGACCTGGATGAGGCGCTCGCCTCCGTGGTGTCCCTGCGCGCGACCGTTCCGGAAGACGCCTACACGGCGGAGGCGCTGGGTACCGAACGCGTGGGGCAAGGCGCTGTGATCCGCGACGACGGGCTGGTGCTGACCATCGGCTATCTGATCGTCGAGGCCGAGGAGGTGTGGCTGACCACCAACGAGGGGCGGGCCGCGCGGGGGCATGTCGTGGCCTACGATCACGTCACCGGATTCGGCCTCGTCCAGGCGCTGTCGCCGCTCGGCGCGCCGGCCCTGCGGCTCGGCGACTCCCGCCGTGCGGAGGCGGGAGTGTCGGTGGTGGTCGGCGGGGCCGGCGGGCGCCATCACTCCCTGTCGGCCCAGGTGGTCGCCCGGCAGGAGTTCGCCGGCTATTGGGAATATCTGCTCGACGACGCCATCTTCACCGCCCCCGCCCACCCGAACTGGGGCGGAACCGCGCTTCTTGGCGCGCAGGGCGAACTGCTCGGCATCGGGTCGCTCCAGTTGCAATACCGGGTGCAGGGCGGGCGCGTCATGCCGCTGAACATGAGCGTGCCCATCGACCTGCTGAAGCCGATCCTGGACGACATGCTGACGCTGGGCCGGGTCGGCGGACCATCGCGCCCCTGGCTCGGCCTCTACGCGACGGAGGACGAGCGGTCGCGCATCGTGCTGGTCGGGCTGGCCGGCGACGGCCCGGCGCAGAAGGCCGAACTGCGCGCCGGCGACAGCGTGCGGGCGGTGGCCGGCACACCGGTCGCCTCGCTGGCGGACTTCTACCGGGCGCTGTGGGCGCTCGGGTTGGCCGGGGTGGACGTGCCGCTGACCCTGGAGCGCGAGGGCGACGTCTTCGACGTGCGGATCGGCTCAGCCGACCGCAACGACTACCTGAAGGTCGGTTCCCGGCATTGATCGGGCATTGATTGATCTGGCGTTGGCTCAGGCGGGAACGGCCACCTGCTTGCGGACCAGCTCGGCGAAGGCCTCCGGCGGCATGGGGCGGCCGAACAGATAGCCCTGCTACCGGTCGCAGCCGCCCGTCACCAGGAAATCGCGCTGCTCCGGCGTCTCCACGCCCTCCGCCACGGTGACGAGGCCGAGACCGTGCGCCATGCCCACGGCGGCGCGGACCAGGGCGTTGTTCTTGACGTTCTCCGGCACGTCGATGACGAAGGCCCGGTCGATCTTCAGCTTGGACACCGGCAGCTGCTGCACGTAGCTGAGCGACGAATAGCCGGAACCGAAGTCGTCGATGGCCACCTGCACGCCGATGGAGGCCAGTTCGGTCAGCGTCCGAACGGCGGCCTTCAGGTCGCGAACCGCCGCCTGTTCGGTGATCTCCAGCCCGAGGCGGGCGTGCAGCGACGGGCTTTGGCTCAGCAGCTCCTCCAGCCGGTGGGTCAGGTTGCCGCGCAGGAACTGCTGGCCGGAGATGTTGATGAACACCCGCTCGGGCAGCACGCCGTCCTTGTCCCACGCCGCCATCTGCCGGACGACCGTGGACAGGACCCAGTCGGTGATCGGCACGATCAGGCCGCTCTCCTCGGCCACCGGGATGAACTCCCCCGGCGAGACCGGACCCAGCGTGTGGTGCGTCCAGCGCAAAAGCGCCTCGGCGCTGACCACGCGGCCGGATTTGCCCTCGACGATGGGCTGGTAGACCATGTGCAGCTCGTTCCGCTCGATGGCGTGGGCGAGGTGCATGGTCAGCAGCATGCGCCGCGTCGCCGCGGCGGCCATTTCCGGCGTGTAGAAGCAGACGGCGTTGCCGCCGTCGTGCTGCGCCGCCTGAAGCGCCAGCTTCGCCTTGGCGTTCAGCTCTTCCAGCGTGTTGATGTCGCCGTCCTGCACGGCGGCGCCGATGGACAGACGAAGCCGCACCCAATGGCGGTCGGCGTAGATGGAGGCGGTTAGCCGGTCGTGCAGCACGTCGGCGAGGGTCTGCGCGTGTTCCGCGCTGTCCACCCGCGACAGGGCCGCGAACTCGTCGGCGGCGATGCGGCAGACGTAGGTCTGCTGGGGCAGCACCTCGGTCACGCGGGTGACCATGGCCTTCAGCGCCGCGTCGCCGACATGGAAGCCGAAGGCCTCGTTGATGTCGCTGAACTGGTCCACGTCGAGCGTGTAGAGCGCGAAATACCCCTGCCCCTCGCCCGACGGCGTTTGGGTCAGCACCGCCTCGCACTCTTCCAGAAAGGCGGTGCGGGTCAGCACCCCGGTCAGCGGGTCGTGTCGCGCCAGATAGGAGGCGCGCTGCTCCGCCGCCAGCCGGTCGGAGATGTCGCGCAGGATGCCGACGAAGGTGACCTCCCGCCCCAGCCGCGCCTGCCCCACGCTGAGGTGGATGGGGAAAACGGAGCCGTCCTTGCGCTTGCCGAGCGAATCGCGGCCGATGCCGATGATCTTGGCGCGGTCGGTTTCCAGATAGGTGTGAATGTACTTGTCGTGATCCCGCGAAAAGGGCGTGGGCATCAGCACCGACAGGTTCCGCCCGATCAGCTCGGCCTCGTCATAGCCGAACATGGCGCGGCAGGCCTGGTTGATCGTCTGGATGATGCCGCGCCGGTCGGCCACGACGACGCCGTCCACCGCCGCGTCCAGCAGGGTCGACACGAAGGGATCGCGGCGCGTCACGAACTCCGCGATGCGTTCGGGATCGGTCACGTCCTGGAACACGCCGAGGAAGCCGCCGACCGCCCCCTCCCCGTCCCGATGCGGTACGACGCAGCCGGTCAGGACCGCACGGCGGCCGTCCGCGTCATCGACGACGCAGTCCACCGGAGCCGCCGTGCCGGTTTCCACCGCCCTGTCGAGGGCACGGGCGACGGCGCGGGCGAAGGTGTGGTCGAGATCGGCAAGGCTCTGGCCGAGCAGCGTTTCCGGCGCGCGCGCAACGGCGGCGGCGAAGCGTTCGTCGCAGTGCAGGCAACGGCGTTCGCCGTCCAGATAGACCAGCGCGAAAGCCGCGTGATCAAGGAAGCTCGACGCCAGCGACGCCAGGAAATCCGAGGCGCGCGGCAGGGCTGGGACGCGCGGTCCGCCGGGGTCCTCGTGCTGTGCCGCAGGCTCTTTGGACAAAACCGAATCCGCTTTCCAAGATGGCGCCGGCCGGGACCGGGGCGAAGAATACCGTGGCAGAGTTGTCATTATGACCGCTCACGGTCCGTTTTCCAACGATTCGGAGCGGAGCCACACCTCTCATTGCGAATGCATGCCGTCACATCGCGCAACCTTCGCGCGGTTCCGCCGGTCAGAGCTACCGGGCACCCCTGCTTCCGACCCAAAGTCCTAGCCTTTTCGATATAGACGAGCACCGGAAATCGATCAACCCACCCGGGCCTTTTGTCACGGCAATCGCCGGATCGACACGGGTTCCGTCAAGGGGGCAGGCGCGGGGATTCGGCGGAACCGTTGGACAAAGGGACGGCGCCCCCCGCACAGTGACACCCGCCATGATCGGATCGCGTGCTTTCGCCAGACGCCTCGTTGCCGCCTTTCTGCTGTTCCCGTTCCTGCCGCCGGAGATCGCGGCCGGGCGGGAGACGGGG
>JAEZID010000220.1 GCA_023416195.1 Pseudomonadota bacterium
CCGAAGATGTGGGCGAAGCCGCAGACCAGCGTCGTGCCGTACAGCGGCTTGAACTCGTCCAGCACCGAGCCGTCCACGACGCGGGCGATCACCTCGCGCACGTCAAAGGGCTTGCGCGGGTCGCTGGGGATGACGCCGTAGAGTTCGCGGGGGTCGTAGACCGGCTCCTGCGGCTCGCGCAGGTCCATGTCGATGCGCTTGCTGCGGTTCAGGTTCGACACGACCTTGCGCGCCATGGCGAGCGCGTGCGCGTCGTTCATCGCGTAATGGTCGGTGACGCCGGAGGTGCGGGAGTGCACGTCGGCGCCGCCCAGATCCTCCGCCGAGACCACCTCGCCCGTCGCGGCCTTCACCAGCGGCGGGCCGCCGAGGAAGATGGTGCCCTGGTTGCGGACGATGATCGCCTCGTCCGACATGGCCGGGACGTAGGCGCCACCGGCGGTGCAGCTTCCCATCACCACCGCGATCTGGGGGATGCCCTGGGCCGACATGTTGGCCTGGTTGAAGAAGATGCGGCCGAAATGGTCGCGGTCGGGAAACACCTCGTCCTGGTTCGGCAGGTTGGCGCCGCCCGAATCCACCAGATAGATGCAGGGCAGATTGTTCTGCTGCGCGATTTCCTGCGCGCGCAGGTGCTTCTTGACGGTCAGGGGGTAGTAGGTGCCGCCCTTCACCGTGGCATCGTTCGTGACGACCATGCATTCCTGGCCGGCCACGCTGCCGATGCCGCTGATGATGCCGGCCGCCGGGATGTCGTCCTCGTAGACCTTGTAGGCCGCCATCTGCGACAGCTCCAGGAACGGCGAGCCGACGTCGAGAAGCTGGCGGATGCGCTCGCGCGGCAGCAGCTTGCCGCGCGACAGGTGCTTGTCGCGGGCCTTCGCGCCGCCGCCCTGCTTGATGGCCGACACCTTCTCGCGCAGGTCGGCGACCAGGGCGGACATGGCGTCGGCGTTGGTCTGGAACTCGGCGGAGCGCGGGTTCAGGGCGCTCTTCAGGACGGTCATGGCCGTCGTCCTCCCGTCTCTTCTTGTTCGTCGCGTATCGGCCCGTGGGTGTTGGGTTTCAGCTTCGCCTCAACCCAACCTACGGGTGGATTCGTAGGTTGGGTTGAGCAGAGCGAAACCCAACAGCACGCGCTCCCCTCATTGGACCAGCGCGCGGCTGATGACGAGTCGCTGGATGTCGCTGGTGCCCTCGTAGATCTGGCAGACCCGTACGTCGCGGTAGATGCGCTCGACGGGGAAGTCGTTCAGGTAGCCGTAGCCGCCGTGGATCTGGATGGCGTCGGAGCAGACCTTCTCGGCCATTTCCGAGGCGTAGAGCTTCGCCATCGCGGCTTCCTTCAGGCAGGGTTCCCCCGCGTCGCGCAGGGATGCCGCGTGCAGGACGAGCTGCCGCGCCGCCTCGACGCGGGTCGCCATGTCGGCCAGCCGGAAGGCGACCGCCTGATGCTGGATGATCGGCACGCCCATGCTCTGCCGCTCCTGGGCGTAGCGGATGGCGTGGTCGAGCGCCGAGCGGGCCATGCCCACGGACTGCGAGGCGATGCCGATGCGCCCGCCCTCCAGGTTGGCGAGCGCCACCTTGTAGCCGCCGCCCTCCGGGCCAAGCATCAGTTCGGCCGGGATCCGGCAGTCCTCCAGCACGATCTGGCAGGTGTCGGAGCAGCTTTGTCCCAGCTTCTCCTCCACCCGCGCGACCTGATAGCCGGGGGTGTCGGTCGGCACGATGAAGGCGGTGATGCCCTTCTTGCCGGCGTCCGGGTCGCTGACCGCGAAGACGATGGCGACGTCGGCGTTCCGGCCGGAGGTGATGAACTGCTTGGTGCCGTTCAGGACCCAGTGGTCGCCGTCGCGGCGCGCCCTGGTCTTGATCGCCGAGGCGTCGGATCCCGCCTGCGGCTCGGTCAGGCAGAAGCAGCCGAGTTGCTCGCCGCGCGCCATCGGCTTCAGGAAGCGGTCCTTCTGCTCGGCGCTGCCGAACTTCAGGATCGGCATGCAGCCGACGGAGTTGTGCACGCTCATGATCGTGGAGATGGCACCGTCGCCGGCCGCGATCTCCTCGATGGCGAGCGCGTAGGCGACGTGGTCGGTCCCGGCCCCGTCGAACTCTTCCGGCACCAGCATGCCCATCAGGCCGAGCTTGCCCATCTCGGCCAGCTCCACCGATGGGAAAGCCCCGGTCCGGTCCCGCTCGGCCGCCGTTGGCGCCAGCCGCTCGGCCGAGAACGCGCGCGCCATGTCGCGCACCATCTGCTGCTCTTCCGTCAGCCGCATGTTTTTCCCCTCCCCGCATGCATATTGCCCCCACCCTTCCCACGGCTTTGCCGTGGGCCCCTTCCCTCCCCCGCTTCGCGGGAGAGGGAGGCTTGGTCCCCTCTCCCGCGAAGCCGGGGAAGGTTGGGATGGGGGCAAGCGTCCCCCTTACACCAACTCCACCGCTATGGCGGTGGCCTCGCCGCCGCCGATGCACAGGCTCGCGACGCCGCGCTTCAGCCCGTTCTTCTCCAGCGCGGCCAGCAGCGTCACCAGAATGCGGGCACCCGACGCACCGATCGGGTGGCCCAGCGCGCAGGCGCCGCCGTGGACGTTGATCTTGTCGTGCGGGATGTCCAGTTCGCGCATCGCCGCCATGGCGACGACGGCGAAGGCCTCGTTCAACTCGAACAGGTCCACGTCCTTGGCCGACCAGCCGGCGCGCTCAAGGACTTTCTGGATCGCACCGACCGGAGCGGTGGTGAACCAGGCCGGCGCCTGGGCGTGGTTGGAGTGGGCCTTGATCTCGGCGAGGATCGGCAAGCCCTGCTTCTCCGCGTTGGAGCGGGTGGTCAGGACGAGAGCCGCCGCGCCGTCGGAAATCGACGAGGCGTTGGCCGCCGTGACCGTGCCGTCCTTGGCGAAGGCGGGCTTCAGCGTCGGGATCTTGGACGGGTCGGCCTTCAGCGGCTGCTCGTCGCGGTCGATGACCGTGTCACCCTTGCGGCCCTTGACCGTGACCGCCGTGATCTCCTTGGTGAAGCTGCCGTCCTCGACGGCGCGCTTGGCGCGGGCCAGGCTCTCGATGGCGTAGTTGTCCTGCGCCTCGCGGGTGAACTGGTAGTGCTGGGCGCACTCCTCCGCGAAGGTGCCCATCAGGCGGCCACGGTCGTAGGCGTCCTCAAGACCGTCCAGGAACATGTGGTCGAGCACGCGACCGTGGCCCATGCGGTAGCCGCCGCGCGCGCGGTCCAGCAGGTAGGGGGCGTTGGACATGCTCTCCATGCCGCCGGCCACGATGACCTCGGCCGTGCCGGCCTTGATCAGGTCGTGGGCGAACATGACCGCCTTCATGCCCGAGCCGCACACCTTGGAGATGGTCGTACAGCCCGCGGCCTCCGGGATGCCGGCGCCGAGCGAGGCCTGACGGGCGGGCGCCTGCCCGAGACCCGCCGGCAGCACGTTGCCCATGAACACCTCCTCGACCACCTCCGGCTTCACGCCGGCGCGTTCGATGGCCGCCTTGATCGCGGCGGAACCGAGCTGCGGCGCCGTCAGCCCCTGCAACTCGCCCTGGAAGCCGCCCATCGGCGTGCGGGCGGCACCCGCGATGACAACGGTGTCCGTCATGTCCGTGATTCCCTTCCTTTACGCCGTCTCTTTGAAGAGTTCGCGGCCGATCAGCATGCGGCGGATCTCGCTGGTGCCGGCGCCGATCTCGTAGAGCTTGGCGTCGCGCAGCAGGCGGCCCGTCGGGTATTCGTTGATGTAGCCATTGCCGCCCAGGGTTTGGATGGCTTCCAGCGCCATCCAGGTCGCCTTTTCGGCCGCGAACAGGATCGCGGCGGCCGCGTCCTTGCGGGTGGTCTCGCCCCGGTCGCAAGCCTTGGCGACGGTGTACACGTAGGCCTTGGCGGCGTTCATGATCGTGTACATGTCGGCGATCTTGCCCTGCATCAGCTGGAACTCGCCGATCGGCTGGCCGAACTGCTTGCGGTCGTGGACGTAGGGGATCACCACGTCCATGCAGGCCTGCATGATGCCGAGCGGACCGCCGGCCAGCACCGCGCGCTCATAGTCCAGGCCGGACATCAGCACGTTCACGCCGCGCCCGACGCCGCCCAGGATGTTTTCCTCCGGCACCTCGCAGTCCTCGAACACCAGCTCGCCGGTGTTGGAGCCGCGCATGCCCAGCTTGTCCAGCTTCTGCGCGACCGAGAAGCCCTTGAAACCCTTCTCGACCAGGAAGGCGGTGATGCCGCGCGGGCCGGCGTTCACGTCGGTCTTGGCATAGATCACCAGCGTGTCGGCGTCGGGGCCGTTGGTGATCCACATCTTCGTGCCGTTCAGGACGTAGCGGTCGCCCTTCTTGTCGGCGCGCAGCTTCATCGACACCACGTCGGACCCGGCGTTCGGCTCCGACATGGCGAGCGCGCCGATGTGCTCGCCCGAGATCAGCTTGGGCAGGTAGCGGCGCTTCTGCTCCTCGGTGCCGTTCTTGCGGATCTGGTTGACGCAGAGGTTGGAGTGGGCGCCGTAGCTGAGGCCGACCGAGGCCGAGGCGCGCGAGATCTCCTCCATCGCCACGACATGCTCCAGATAGCCCATGCCGGCGCCGCCGTACTCCTCCTCCACCGTGACGCCGAGCACGCCGAGGTCGCCCAGCTTGCGCCACAGCTCGTTCGGGAACTCGTTGGTCTGGTCGATCTCGGCGGCGCGGGGCGCGATCTGGTCGGCGGCGAAGCCCCGCACCGAATCGCGCAGCATGTCCGCGGATTCGCCGAGGTCGAAGTTCAGGGTCGGGTACTGGTTGGACAGCATGGTGTGGGCGCTCCCCCCGGAGGTGTTTTTCTTTGTTCCATACGGCAGCGTATGGCCTGACCATACGGTAGCGTATGGGAGTGGGTATGACAAGCCCGCCGTCCCTCTCCCGGCGGGGCTGGGAGAGGGGACATAAGGCCGATCACTTCATGTTGATGATGATCGTCTTCTTGTGGGTGAAGTGCTCCAGCATCGCCTCCAGCGTGGCTTCCTTGCCAAGGCCGGAGGACTTGACGCCGCCGTAGCTCAGGTTCGGCTGCACGACGAGGTTCTGGTTCACCTGCACGAAGCCGGCTTCCAGACGGGTCACCGCGTCCATGGCCAGCTTCAGGTCGCGAGTCCAGATGGTGGCAGCGAGGCCGTATTCGGTGTCGTTGGCCTGCGCGATCACCTCTTCATAGTCGGTCCAGCGGATGACGCAGCAGACCGGGCCGAAGATCTCCTCCTGCGCGATGCGGTCGCTGTTCTTCACGCCGGTGAAGATGTGCGGCTGCACGTACAGGCCCTTGGTCAGCTTCGGATCGACCGGCATGGCCGAGCAGACGTGCGCGGTGGCGCCGCCTTCCTTGCCGATGGCGATGTAGGACTGCACGCGGTCCATCTGCTGCGGCGACACGATGGTGCCGATGTCGGTCGCCTCGTCGAGAGGGTCGCCCATCGTCATGGCGTTGACCTTCTCCTTCAGCTTCTCCACGAACACGTCGTGGATGCTGTCGTGGACGAAGATGCGGCTGGCGGCCGTGCAGCTCTGGCCCTGGCGGGTGAAGCGCATGCCGGCGATGGCGCCCGCGATGGCCTGCTCGATGTCGGCGTCGCCGCAGACGATCATCGGGCTCTTGCCGCCCAGCTCCAGCGTCACCGGGATCAGCTTGTCGGCGGCGGTCTTGGAAACGATCTTGCCGGTCTCGACCGAGCCGGTGAAGGTCACCTTGTGCACGTCCTTGTGCGAGACCAGCGGCGCGCCGCACTCCGGACCGAAGCCGGAGAGGATGTTTACGACGCCGGGCGGGATGACCGTGTTGATGAGTTGGACAACGCGCAGCACGGCGAGCGGCGCCTCTTCCGCCGACTTCACCACCACCGCGTTGCCGGCGACCATGGCCGGGGCGATCTTCAGCGCCATCAGCAGCAGCGGCACGTTCCACGGGATGATCGCGCCGACGACCCCGATCGGCTCGCGCACGGTCATCGTCAGCATGTTCGGGTTGAAGGGCACGGTCTCGCCCTTCAGCTCCGGCGCGAGGCCGCCGAAGAAGACGAAGGCGTCGGACAGGACGCCGGCCTCGACGCGCGATTCGGTGCGCAGCGCCTTGCCGGTTTCCAGCGCGATCAGCTTGGCGATCTCTTCCTTGTGGGCGTCCAGGATGCGCCCGCACTCGGCCACCAGCTTGCCGCGCTCGCGCGCCGGGCGCTTGGCCCACTCCTTCTGGGCGGCCTTCGCGGCAGCGACGGCCGCGTCCACGTCGGCGGCCTCGCCGTAGGCGGCGTCAGCGATGGTCTCGCCGGTGGCCGGGTTGACGACGGGGAAGGTCTTGCCCGACGCGGCCGGACGGAACTCACCCCCGATGAAGTGCTTGCCCGACAGCTCCTTGGCGAGCGCGAAGGGGTCGAGCTGGAGGTCGGTGGAGGCGCTCATGACTTGCGGTCCTTATGCTTTCTTGGCGGTGGGCTTAGCTGCGGGCGTCTTCGATGACTTTGCCGTCGTTGGGCAGGCTGCCGGGGGCGACGAACTCCACGGTGCCTTTGAGCTTGGTGACCGCCGCGAGGGTTTCCCGGACGGCGGCGGCCAGGGCCTCGCCGCTTTCGCCCGACTCGCAGCGCAGCGTCATGGTGTCGCTGGCGTCCTCGCGGCCGACGATCAGGCGGGCCTTGCCGATCTGCGGGTGACGGCGGACCACCTCGGCAACCTGCTGCGGGTGGACGAACATGCCCTTGACCTTGGTGGTCTGGTCGGCGCGGCCCATCCAGCCCTTCAGGCGCATGTTGGTGCGCCCGCAGGGGCTCTGGCCCGGCAGGACGGCGGACAGGTCACCGGTGGCGAAGCGGACCAGCGGGTAGGCTTTGTTGAAGATGGTCACGACCACCTCGCCGACCTCGCCCTCCGGAACCGGGTCGCCGGTGCCGGGGCGGACGATCTCGACGATGGCCCCCTCGTCCACCACCAGACCGGCGCGGGCTTCCGTCTCGTACGCGACGATGCCCAGGTCGGCGGTGCCGTAGCTCTGGTACACGGCGATGCCGCGCCCGTCGTAGAAGGCGCGGGCGTCGGGCAGGAAGGGGCCGCCGGTGACGTGGCCGACCTTGATGGAGGAGAGGTCGAGGCCCAGTTCGTCCGCCTTCTCCACGATGATCTTGAGGAAGTCGGGGGTGCCGACATAGGCCTTCGGCTTCAGGTGGGCGGCGACCTGGGCCTGCATCTCCGTGTTGCCGACGCCGGCCGGGATGACCGCGCAGCCGAGCGCGTGCGCGCCAGTCTCGAACATCGAGCCGGCGGGCGTCAGGTGGTAGGAGAAGCAGTTCTGCACGAGGTCGCCGGTGCGGATGCCGGACGCGAACAGGGCGCGGGCGGTGCGCCAGGGATCGGTGCCGTGCGGTTCCGGATCGTGGATCGGGCCGGGCGAGGCGAAGACGCGGGCGAGCTGGCCGATGGCGACGGTGGTCAGGCCGCCGAACGGCGGCGCGTCCTTCTGAAGGGCGATCAGGTCCGACTTGCGGGTCACCGGCAGGCGGGCGAGCGCCGCGCGGTCGCGGACGGCGGCCGGGTCCACGTCGGCCAGCAGGCGGCTGAAGTAAGGAGCGTGCGCCTTGGCGTGCGCGATCTGCGCCGGCAGAGCCGCGAACAGCTCCGCCTCGCGCTGGTCGGCGGAGCGGGTTTCCAGAGAGTCGTAGAAGTCAGCCACCGATGCCTCCCGGTT
>JAEZID010000311.1 GCA_023416195.1 Pseudomonadota bacterium
TGTCCGGCACGGTCGATCACCGCATGACCCGCCGCCGGGCGGAGGACATCGTGGAATCCATCTCCGGCGTGCGGCACGTGCAGAACAACCTGCGCGTCCGCCAGCATACCGGCCATACCGGCACGACCGGGACCGGCACAACGACGGGCACGACGGCGGCCGGCGCCTCCGCCATGGCCGGCATGGGGTCGACGACCGGGGCCGGCACCGGCACGGGCACGACCGCCTCGACCAGCGGAACCGGCACCACGGGCACGACCGACACGACGCGCTCCACCACGACCCGGTGAGCACGGCTAGGGTGAGCACGGCGAGCCCCTCTCCCTTCCCAGGGGGAGGGGCGTGCCCCCGAAGCGGTCAGTGGGCCGTGGCGGCGCCGGCCGAATCCGTCATGAAGGGCTTGTAGCGCATGTCCACCGACTGGATGTGCTCGATCAGCCATTCCTTGAGCAGCAGGATCAAGTCGATGCGCAGCATCATCGTGTTGCTCTCGTCGTACTCCCGAGACAGCTTCCGCACCTCGTCCACGAAGTAGCGGTGGGCGGCCTTGTGGGCGTCCAGATCCGGATAGCCCTGGCGATCCATCAGATCCTCTTCGCGCGCGAAGTGAACGCTCGTGTACTCAAGCAGGTCGTTCAGCAGCTGGACCAGATCGTCGCGGTTCTTTGACGCAACGCCGTCCTCCAGAAGAACGGTCAACATGCCGATCAGTTTTTTATGGTCGTCGTCGAGAATTTCGACGCCGACGCTCATTGTTGGGTTCCAGGCGACATGGTCCATGACGTCTTTCCTCCCCGGGGCGATGGAATGGACGGATAATATTGCAGCTGCTCCATTCTTGACAGGGATCCTAAAACCGGCAACGGTGCCGATCAAAGCGGCAAAAAACCGCAGGCGTGTGACTTCGTGTAGGACCGGGGGAGTTGCTGGGCATGGCTCTGCTCGACGACATCAATGACAAGAAGCGCGCGCTGGACAGCGCCAGGCCGCTGCCGATGACCGTCGTGCGCGATCTGGCCGATTGGTTCGAGCTGGAACTGACCACCGCCTGCAACACCGTCGAAGGCGGGGACCTGAAGCCGGACGAGGTGCGCACCGTGCTCGACCGCGGGGCGGTCCTGCGCCACCGCGCCCCCGCCGGACAGCGGCTCGTCCTGAACCATCGCGGCGCGCTGGAATTGATGGCGCGCCTGTCCTTCCAGCCCGGCGGCGTGGTGACCGAACGGACCGTCACCGCCTTTCACGGGGTGCTCTACCAGGGCATCGACGAGGCGGCCGGCAAATACCGGGAAGGCCCGCTGAAGGACGGCGGCGTCGGCGCCTCGCCCGATCCGGCGAAGGTGCGCGTGTCGATGTCGGCCCTGTCCGGCTGGCTGCGCCGGACCGATGCCGGGCCGGAATCCGCCTTCGAGGCGCACCACCGCCTGATGAGCGTGCGCCCCTTCTACGAGGGCAACGCGGCGACGGCGCTGCTGCTGTGCAACCTGATCCTGAACCGGGCCGGCTACCCGCCCGTGGTGGTGCGGCCGGACGACTGCGACCCGTACCGCGATGCCGTGGAGCGCGCCTGGTCGATCGGCGACAAGGCGCCCTTCCGGGAAATAATGATGCGCCTGCTCGACCAGAGCCTGGACGTCTGCCTGATCGGCGCGGCCAAGAAGGTCGCCGACCTCGCGGGCGCCGAGGTAGACGAGGACGCGTGACGGCCTACACGGTCTCCATGGGCAGCCACAGGCGCGCCGGGCGGTCGCCGCCGCCGTGGATCAGCAGCGTGATCGGCTGGGCGTCCACGAGGCGGGTTTCGCCGGGTTCGGCACCCGTGCCGGGGTTGACCGGATAGGCGGGGTAGCAGGCGCCGGCGAGGCTGAGGCGCAGCGCGCAGCCGGCCTCCAGCGTCGCGCAGACCGCCCGCAGGGCGATGGGAAGCGGACGCGGCGGCCCGCCTGGTTCGATCCGCGCATGCCCCTGGGTCAGCGGCAGCACCCGCCCGTCGGGCATCACCACCGACAGCACCGCGCTGACGTCGAAGGACGGCGCGTCGGCCTCCACCCACAGATCGAGGGCCACCCGGCCGGACAGGGCGAGCGGAGCCGGCAACGGCGCCGTCGTGTAGAGGGCCACGTCCGGGCGCGCGTCGATGACGGCGCGGTCGCGCGGTCCGGCGTCGGGGATCGCGTGCCCGCCGACGGCCGGAACCGGGTCGCGCGGGTCGTGCACCACCACGTCCAGAAAGGATTCCGTCGGTGCGCGGTCCTGAAGCGTTCCGCCATCGCGCTGGGTGGCGAGGCCGTCGCTGGCGAGGTGGAACGGGACGGACGCGGGCGGCAGGGCGGGCAGATCGCGCCAGCGCCGGGCGACGACGTCGAACAGGCGGACGGGACCGGCGCGCTCGGCGCCGTTGGGCTCGCCCTTCAGGAATCGCTCGAACCAGGCCAGTTGCAGGCTATCGAGGGATGGCGCGTCGGGCGCGGTGCCGGCCGACGTCCAGGGGCCGACCAGCAGGCGCACGGGGGCCGTCGCGGTCGCGGACAGCGCCTCGTGCGCGTCCAGCGTCCCGGCCAGCCGGGGGTCGTACCAACCGCCGATCTGAAGAACGGGAACGTCCACGGCCAATCCGGCCAGCGCCGCGCGGGCGGACAGGGCGTCCCAACTCGGCCCCGGACCGGGGGTGGTCAGCCAGTCATCGTAATGGCAGTGGCGGGCGTATTCGCGCAGCACCTTGGGCCGCGACGGGATCTCGTCCCTCAGCGGCAGGGCGCGGACGGCGTCCAGCAACGCGCCGTAGGCGGCGCCGTCCTCGACGCGGCGGGCGGACTCGGCGGCGCATTGCAAGGCCCAGCCCATGGCGTCGGCGAGGCGGAAGGCGCCGCCCTCCGTCGCCCAGTCGGTGAAGACATCCCAGCCGGCCAGGGCGGGCACGACGGCGCGCAAGGCATCGGGGCGTTCGGCGAGCGCCAGCAATTGCGCCATGCCGGCGTAGCCGCAGCCGTACATGCCGACCGTTCCGTTCGATCCCGGCAGGGAGGCCGCCCAGGCGACCGCGTCGGCGCCGTCCTCGCGCTCCGCCTCGAAGGGGCGGAAACGGCCTTCCGACGTGCCGCAGCCTCGCACGTCCTGGACCACCACCACGTAGCCTCGCGCGGCGAACCAGCGGGGGTGGGCGTGGTGGCTGGTCAGCGCCGTGCGCCGCCCGCAGGTTACGCGCAGCAGCAGAACCGGCCACGCGCCCTCGGCGTCGGGACGGTAGACGTCGGCGTCGAGGCGCACTCCATCCCGCATGCGCATGGACACGGTTTCGGGCGGCCTGACGGCCAGAAGAGGAGGCGGTTCAGGGGTCACCGGAGCCAGATGGGTCATGGCCGCCCTGCCGAGCGAAGTTGAACGGTTGCGTGTGGCAAAGCCCGTGCCACGCGCCGGAGCGCGGAAAATGGGCGGAAAGACGGGGAAAAGGACAGAGGATGAGCCGCCCAAACAATGGGCAAGCGCCCGCCGGTTGGGCTTGCCGCTCGTCAGGCGGGCAATCCCGTGCTTGAATGCTGGGCAAGGGAACGATCGGGAGGCGGGTGTGAGGGGGGCGGACTTGAGTTCAATGGACTTCCTCGGCGCCTTCTGTGCGCACGGCAGCGTGACCGTGGCGGGCGCGCTGGCCGGCCCGTTGGCCGGTTCGCGGCTGGCGGTGAAGGATCTGTTCGACATCGCCGGCCACAGGACCGGGGCCGGCTGCCCCGCCTGGCTCGCCGCGCACGGCGCGGCGCGGGACACCGCACCGGCCGTCCGCGCCCTGCTCGATGCTGGGGCCTCCGTCGTTGGCAAGACGGTGATGGACGAGATGGCCTACGGCCTGACCGGAGAGAACGCCCATTACGGAGCACCGACGAACCCCAGGACGCCGCTGCGTTTCACGGGCGGGTCGTCCAGCGGTTCGGCGGCGGCGGTGGCCGGTGGTCTGGCGGACATCGCGCTGGGAACCGACACGGGCGGGTCCGTGCGGATTCCGGCGAGCTTCTGCGGCCTGTACGGTTTCCGGCCCAGCCACGGGCGGGTCAGTGCCGTGGGCGTGGTGCCGCTGGCCCCCAGCTTCGACACGGTGGGATGGTTCGCGCGCGAGGCCGGTCCGCTGGCGGCGGTCGGGCGCGCGCTGCTGGGCGCGTGGGACGACGCCCCGCCGTCCGGCGTGCTGGTCGTCGAGGACGCGTTCGGCGCGGCCGACGCTCCGGTGCGGACCGCGCTGGGGCCGGCGCTCGACGCGGTGACCTCGGTGCTGGGTCCGCCGCGCGACGTGACGTTGGGCCGCGACGGCTTCGCCGGCTGGCGGGAGGTGTTCCGGGTGCTGCAATCGCGCGACGCATGGCGCACGCACGGCGCCTGGATCGCCGGGATGCGGCCGGACTTCAGCGCCCCGGTGGCGCAACGCTTCGCCTGGGCCGCCACGGTGACGGAGGCGATGGAGCGCGCCGCCAACGAGGTGCGGGCGCGCATGACGGCGGAACTGGACCGGCTGTTGGCGGGTGGGGCGGTGCTGTGCCTGCCGACCGCGCCGACCCTGGCGCCCGCGCGCAACGCCTCGGCGGAAGACTTGGAGTCCTACCGGGCGCGGACGCTGTGCCTGACCTGCATCGCCGGGCTGGGCGGCCTGCCGCAGGTCACCTTGCCGCTGGCGGAAGCGGACGGTTGCCCGGTCGGGCTGTCGCTGATTGCCCGGCGGGGTGGCGACGGTGCCCTCCTGGACGCCGCCGTGAGGGTGGCGGGCGTCCGGTAAAAACCCTCTCCGGCGATGGCGAGGGGCCGATGGAGAGAGGCTGAGCTTCCTTACAGCTTCTCGTTCGGGGCGACGGGCACGCAACGGTGGCCGTGGCGGGTCAGTTCCGAGCAGATCTGGCGGGCGGACTTCTCGTCCAGGCCGGTCATGCGGGCGCGGAAGACCTTCGTATCGCCGGTCTTCGCCTCGACGATGGTCTTCTTGGCGTTGCGCAGCAGGAAGGGGGCCTGCTTGCTCGCCTGGACCAGCGCCCGGTTCCCGGCTTCGCGGGTGGAGAAGGCGCCGACCTGCACGCCCCAGACATTGCCGCCGCGGCTCTTGGCGGCGGCCGGGGTGCTGGTGACGGCGGCCAGCTGCGCGGTCTGCTTCTCCGGGGGCTTGCCCTTCGCGGCGGTCGTGGTCTTGGCCGGCTTCTTCGCCGGCGGGGCATCGTCCTCGACCCGCGCGGCGCTGGCCACCGGCGGAGCGGCCTTCCCGGCGCGGGCGACGACCGGCGCGTCGGAATCGCCGCCCGCCTTGCCGAAGGCCTTGTCGAGCAGCGCGGCCATGCGGTTGTCGCGCGACGCCGCCGACTTGCCGCCCAGCACCACCGCCACCAGACGGCGCCCGTCGCGCACGGCCGAGGAGGCGAGGTTGAAGCCGGAGGCGACCGTGTAGCCGGTCTTGATACCGTCCATGCCCTCGTACCGGGACATCAGGCGGTTGTGATTGTGCAGCGAACGGCCGCCGTAGACGAAGTTGCGGCGGCTGAAATACGGGTAGTATTTGGAATGGTCGGACAGCATCGCCCGCGACAGGATCGAGAAGTCGCGCGCGGTCGTCACCTGCTCCATGTTCGGCAGGCCGTTGGCGTTGCGGAAGACGGTGTTGCGCATGCCCATCTCGCGGGCCTTCCGCGTCATCATCTCGGCGAAGCGGGCCTCGCTGCCGCCCAGCGCCTCGGCCAGAACCACCGACGCGTCGTTGGCCGACTTGGTTATCAGCGCGAGGATCGCCTGCTCCACGCGGATGGTCTGGCCGGCGCGCAGGCCCAGCTTGGTCGGCGACTGCGCCTCCGCCCAGGACGACACGGGCAGCGCCTGATCCAGCGTCAGCCGGCCTGCGTCGAGCGCGTCGAAGGTCAGGTAGAGCGTCATCATCTTGGTCAGGGATGCCGGATAGGTGACGACGTCGGCGTTCTCTTCGTGCAGCACCTCGCCCGTCCGGGCGTCCACGACGATCGCCGCGTATTTCGCCGCCAACGCCGGCACCGAGGCCAGCATCGCGCCCGACAGCGCCATTGCGGCGAACAGAACGCGCGCCATACGCCCGCCCTCACGCCACGTTCGGCCTCGCTCCCCCTCCTTTTCCTGCCCGCCACAGGCGAACGGAAAGAGACCGGTTCGAACGACGCTGCGCGTCAAGCTCATGATGCCCCCGCCAAAGGCTAATACTTGCTGTTTGATGCAATGGTAAATTCTTGATGAATCAGTGTCTAGCGTGAATTCGTTAATTTACGCCTTCGACTTCTTTGGCGAGGCTGTGACGAAAATGGGGTACGGTTGGACCGTGCGGCGGTGCAGCGCGTTGTCCGACAGCAGGCGCAATCCCTTCCGACGCCGGCCACCCGGCTCCTCCCACCGGACGCGAGGCTTCCCATGCACGAACCGACGCCACGCAAGGCACGCGCACGATGGGGGATGTTGGCGGGAACACTGGCCGGATTGCTGCTGGCCGGCTGCGCCTCTATGGGCCCCACCGACAATCCCGTCGCCCGCAAGCTCAGCTGGATCAGCTACCTGAACGGGGATGATTTGCGCGCGGCCTGCGGCAAGGGCGGCGGCGACCGCTACCGGCTGGTCTTCAACGCCGACTACAACAAGCATGTCCGGACCTACGACGTGGTCGGCGACCCGTCCAAGGGCGGCGCCATCGTGGAGGCACGGGTTCTGGAGGCGACCGACCTCACCCGCGTGGACCTGAACGATCCGCTGGCGGCGGCGCGCGGGCCGGTGGGGCGGGTGCAGCTCACCCCCCGGCAGTTCGCGCTGTTCGTGCTGCGGCTTTACGAGAGCGGCGCTTTCGATCCGGCGCCCAGCGGCATGCGGCTGCCGTCCAACGGGGTCTATTGGCTGGTCAACGGCTGTCGGGGCGGCAGCTGGTTCTTCAACGCCTACCCCTATCCGTCCGACCGCTTCCAGGACATCCGCTTCATAGAGCCGCTGCGGGACGCCGACCGGACCGGCGTCGCCTTCCCGACGCTGCCCAGGCCCGAAGACGCCCCGCGCACGCTGCCGACCGGCGGCCGGATCGACAGCGCCGGCCCGCTGTTCGAGGTGCAGGTGGGGCCGCACGGGCTGGTCGGCCCCACATCCTTGTTCGGCGCCTGGCTGTTCGCCGGCGCCCAGCGGTAAAGCCGGTTACGCCGGCTCCTCGGTCACGGTCTTGCGCAGCGCGTCCGGCACCAGCGTGTCCACCCACGGGCCGTCCGGCATGCGGCGGGCCAGTTCGGTGATGTTCCGGTTCCACCACAGCCGCTGCTCGACCAGATCGTCGTAGTCGAAGTTCGACTGGCGCCAGTTCCGCTCTGCCGCGTGGTAGGAGACCATGTCGATGGGGAAGCCCACGTCGTTGGTCGAGAAGCGCGTGCTGTCGAAGGACAGGTAGGCGATCTTCAGCGCCGTCTGCATGTCGGTGTTGTAGGTCAGCGCGCGGTCCAGGATCGGCTTGCCGTAGGCGGTGGCGCCGATGGACAGGTAGGGCGTGCGCTCGTCCACCTCGATCCAGTTGCCCTCTGGGTAGACCAGGAACATGTAGGGCTCGCGGTCCTCGGCCAGTTGCCCGCCGATGATGGCGTGCAGGTTGAAGTGCAGCTTGGACGCCTCCAGCGACTCCTTGTCCTCGGTCGCGACCTGGCGCAGGCAGGCGGTGAAGGCCGACAGCGCGTCGAGCATGGTCGGGTAGGTCTCATCCCGGCGCTTGGCCATGTCGCGGCGCAGGTAGGCCAGCGTCTTGTCGCGCACGCTGCGCAGGCCGGAGTTCATGATGAAGAAGCGGTCGCCGCCGCTTCCCACCATCGTCACCTTGCGCGCCGAGGACAGCTGCGAGCCGCTGGTGATGCGGCCGTCCGACAGGCCGATCAGGCCGTCGCGGGTCTTGATGCCAAGGCAATAGGTCATGAACGGGCGTCCCCACGCTGAAAGGCTGCGGCATCCTGCCGCGGTTCTGCTGACTTTTGGCCGAAGCGCATCCCTTCGGCGACTGCGGTAGGATCAGGCACGACCGGCGGTAAAGCTTCCGTTAAGGGTTAGCCCGGTCGCGAGCGAAAGCCGCCAATTTGAAAGCCGCCGGTTTGCGCGCCCCCGATGGTTGGGCGCACGAGGGACCCTACGTCCATTGTGCACTGCACAAAAATCTCTGTTGACTTCGCATGAGAGTGCTCATAAATTTGCCATTGCTGCAGTGCAGCATTCTCGCTCCGGGGGACGGGGTGGGGATGGAGTATGGCCGCCCGCAAGCCTCCAACCTTTGCAAAGGGGATGTACGTCGGGCTTTGACAAGGAAGGAACGCAGACAATGACCACCGCGACCAAGGCGAAGCCCGCCACCAAGGCTTTCGAGGATGTTGCCGCCCAGACCAAGGTGCAGGTCGAGGGCTTCGTGAAGGCCGGCCAGGAGCAGGCCGTGAAGCAGTTCGAGCAGACCGCCGCCGCCGCCAAGGAGCAGGTCGAGAAGATCTCAGCCCAGCTGCTGAAGAGCTACGCCGACCTCCAGGAGCTGAGCAAGGGCAACGTCGACGCCCTGGTCCAGAGCGGCACGATCGCCTCGCAGGGTGCCCAGGATCTCGGCCGCGAGGTCGTCGCCTACACCCAGGCGTCGCTGGACAAGTCGATCACCACCGGCAAGTCCCTGCTGACCGCCAAGTCGCTGAAGGAGGTCGTCGATCTCCAGACCGAATTCTTCAAGTCGAGCTTCGAGTCCTTCGTGTCCGAAGCCACCCGCATCCAGGATCTCTCGACCCGCGTCACCAACGAGGCCATCGCCCCGCTGAGCGCCCGCGTCAACGTGGCCGTCGAGAAGTTCTCCAAGCCGCTCGCCGCCTAACGCCCTGGCAGGTTTTACGGCAAGCCACGGCCCGGTCGTCCCAGGACGGCCGGGCCGCGTCGCGTTTCAGGCCGTTTTTTTTACGAATCGTACGCCATCAGGGACACGCTGGGGATGTCCAGCTTCTCCCGGCCGTTCAGGAAGGTCAGCTCGACCAGGAAGGCGGCGGCGCGGACGTCGGCGCCGACCTGACGCAACAGGTTGATCGCCGCGACCATCGTGCCGCCGGTGGCCAGCAGGTCGTCCAGCACCACCACGCGCTGGCCGGGCTTCACCGCGTCGGCCTGCACCTCGATGGTGTCGGTGCCGTACTCCAGGTCATAGGAGTGGGCGACCTTGTCGCCGGGCAGCTTGCCGTGCTTGCGCACCATGATGAAGCCGGTGCCGAGCGCCAGGGCCAGCGGAGCGGCGATCAGGAACCCGCGCGATTCGATGCCGACCAGCAGGTCCGGCTTGTGCGGGCGGATCGCGTCGGCCAGCTGGTTGATGGCTTCCTTCCAGGCCTCGGCGTGGGCCAGAAGCGGGGAGATGTCGTAGAAAAGGATGCCGGGCTTCGGGAAATCCTGAATGCCGCGGATGTGGTTCTTGAGGTTGATGGCGTTCGACATATTCGGCGTTTTCCTGTGCAAGGCGGCGCCATACTATCGACCGCGCCCGCCCGCTGCAAACCGCCACTGCATCACGGCCACCTCCACCCCATGGTTGACCACCGCCGTCCTTGCGGCCAAGTTCGGACGAAATCGGTTTGGACTAAGCCTTTTTGCTGAACGGGACAGGGTGGCGGAGCAATGGCTCGGGACAGGGCCTGGGTGGAGGCATCGCGCGTCGATGACGAGGGCGGCGGTTGGCTGGTCGCGGCGCTGGGGCGCTGGGACCTGAAGGCCGCCGGCAATCTGGCGCGCGATCTGGACGGCTTCAGCCCCGGTGACGGGGGTGGGGCTCTGCGGCTCGATCTCTCGCGGCTCGACGTCATGGACACGGCGGGCGCCTATCTGCTGGCGCGCCTCGCCGACCGTCTGGGCGCGCGGTACACGGTGTCGGTGATCGGCGTCCGGCCGGAGCACGCCGCCCTGTTCGACGCCGTGCGGAAGGCCGGAGGTCCCCCCGCCGAGCCCCTGTTGCCGGCCCCGCACCCGATCCTGGAGATGCTGGAGCGCACCGGCCGGGCCACCGTGGATGCGGCGCGCGAGGGGCTGGACCTGCTGGGCTTCCTCGGCCTCGTCACCATAACCTTTGGGCGGGTGCTGGCGAATCCCAGCCGGCTGCGCGTCCGGGCGGTGCTGTTCCACACCGAGCAGACTGGGCTGAACGCGCTACCGATCCTGGGGCTTTTGTCCTTCCTGATCGGCGTGGTGCTGGCTTTCCAGGGGGCGGACCAACTGCGCCGCTTCGGAGCGGAGCTGTTCGTGGTCAACCTGCTGGGCGTTTCTATCCTGCGCGAGATCGGCATCCTGATGACCGCGATCATCGTGGCGGGGCGCTCCGGCTCCGCCTTCACCGCGCAGATCGGCACGATGAAGGTGAACCAGGAGGTGGACGCGATCAGCACGCTGGGCCTCGACGTGGTGGAACTGCTGGTGGTGCCGCGCGCGCTGGCGCTGATGATCAGTCTGCCGCTGCTGGCCTTCTACGCCGACATCATGGGCCTGATCGGCGGGGCGGTGATGAGCTACGCGACGCTGGACATCACCTTCGGCACCTTCATCCGGCAACTGCACGGGGCGGTCACCCTGCCGCATTTTCTGGTCGGCCTCGTGAAGGCGCCGGTCTTCGCGCTGGTCATCGCCATGGTCGGCTGTTACGAGGGGCTGAAGGTCTCCGGCAGCGCGGAGAGCGTCGGCACGCTGACCACCAAGTCGGTCGTGGAATCCATTTTTCTGGTCATCGTGCTGGACGCCATGTTCTCCGTCCTTTTCTCCTTCCTGAGGGTGTGACGAGCGGTGCCGTCCATGGATTCCAGCAACCGGGATGGGGTGGTGATCCGCGTGCGCGG
>JAEZID010000319.1 GCA_023416195.1 Pseudomonadota bacterium
TGGCGCCGCCCGGCAGCCGCAGGGTGGGCAACTGGGCCAGCGGATTCACCGCCAGCAGGCGGTCGCGCGCCGGGCCGGGCTGGTCGAAGCCGGTCACGTCCTCGATTTGGAAGGGCGCGTCACACCAAGTCAGCATCGCCTCGGCCAGAACGGAGCCCCAGCCGGGAACCGCGTAGAGCACGTAGGCGTCGGTCATGGTTCTTCCCCCGGTTGATCATCTCGTGCGGCGATGGCCCAGAACGCCTCCGCCGCCGGACTCTGGCGGGCGCGGGGGCGGAACAGCCGCACCTCCACCGCGATGTTCCAACGCTCGTCCCCGGCCGGCGTCAGCGTCCCCTGCGCGAGGTCGTCGGCGACGAGACTTTCCGGCAACCACGCAACGCCGCGCCCGTCACGCGCCAACGTGCGCAGCACGGCGGCGAGGTGCGAGGTGAAGACGGCGTCGAGCGGCACCGGGGCGGGGAAGGCGGCGCTGGCGGCGGTGACGATGCGGCCCATGCCGGATTCCGCGCTGTAGGCGAGGTGGGGCAGGAGAGCGCCCGCCGACACGGCCTCAACCGGCAGGGCGTGCCCGCTTCCCGGCGCCGTCACCGGGACCAGCACGTCGCCGCCGACGCCGGTCGAGCGGAAGGCGCCGCCCTCGAGCCGTGACGGGGCGGCGGGGTGGTGGTGGCACAGCAGGAACTGCGCGTTGCCTTGCAGCATGACCTGCTCGCACGCTTGCATGCTGTCGGAAACGAGATGGATGGCGCCCAGCCGCGCCCGTGCCTCCAGCGTACGCAGCCAGTGGGGGAAGAAGGTCAGCGACAGCGCGTGCGTGGCGGCGAAGCGCAGGGTGGCGGCGGCGGTCTCCCCGGCCATGCGCGCCTCGTCGCGGCCTTGCAGCAGGCGGCGCACCGTCTCGTCGGCGAAGGGGCGGAAGCGGCGTCCGGCCTCGGTCAGGGCGACGGGCTGGGTCGCGCGGTCGAACAGCGGGGCGCCCACCCAGTCCTCCAGCGCGCGGATGCGGCGGCTGAAGGCCGGCTGGGTCAGGTTGCGCCCCTCCGCCGCGCGGGAGAAGTTCCCGCAATCGACCAGGGCCAGGAAATCTTCAAGCCAGTTCAGTTCCATGTCGAAGCCGGAGGGGTGATGCCGAACCCGCATGACGCGATCCGAAACTGGCATTGGCCGCGCGCCGCCGTCCATCCCTATGTTCGCCCTCGCCAGCCAAGGGAGGAAACGCCGTGCGCATCGTTGACGTCCGCGAAAAGACCTTCGGGATCAAGTCCGACATAGCCAACGCCTACATCGATTTCAGCCAGATGACGTGCAGCGTCGTGGCGGTGGTCACCGACGTGGTGCGCGACGGCAAGCCGGTGATCGGCTACGGCTTCAACTCCAACGGGCGCTACGGCGCCGGCGGCCTGCTGCGCGAACGCTTCATCCCGCGCCTGATGTCCGCTCCGGCCGACAGCCTGATCGACGACACGGGCAGCAACCTGGATCCCTTCAAGATCTGGGCGCGCATGATGACCAACGAGAAGCCGGGCGGGCATGGCGAGCGCTCCGTCGCCGTGGGCACCGTCGACATGGCGGTGTGGGACGCGGTCGCGAAGATCGAGGGCAAGCCGCTCTACCGCGTGCTGGCCGACCGCTATCGCGGCGGAGTCGCCGACGAGTCGGTGTGGGTCTACGCGGCCGGCGGCTACTACTACCCCGGCAAGGACGTGAAGGCGCTCCAGGACGAGATGCGCAGCTACCGCGACCGTGGCTACAATGTCGTGAAGATGAAGATCGGCGCCACCTCGCTCGACGACGACCTGCGCCGGATCGAGGCGGTGCTGGAGGTGGTCGGCGACGGGCAGAACCTGTGCGTGGACGCCAACGGCCGCTTCGACCTGAAGACCGCCGTCGCCTACGCCGAGGCGATGAAGCCGTACAACCTCTTTTGGTACGAGGAGGCCGGTGACCCGCTCGACTACGCGCTCCAGGCCGACGTGGGGCGGCATTACGGCCTGCCCATGGCGACCGGCGAGAACCTGTTCAGCCACCAGGACGCCCGCAACCTGATCCGCCACGGCGGCATGAACCCGGAGCGCGACTGGCTGCAATTCGACTGCGCGCTGAGCTATGGTCTCGTGGAGTATCTGCGCACGCTCGACACGCTGGCCGAGCATGGCTGGTCGAGCCGCCGGGTCGTCCCGCACGGCGGGCACCAGATGTCGCTGAACATCGCCGCCGGCCTGCATCTGGGCGGCAACGAGTCCTACCCGGACGTCTTCAAGCCCTTCTGCGGCTTCGCCGACAGCATCGCCGTGGAGGACGGGAGCGTGCGCCTGCCGACCCTGCCGGGCATCGGTTTCGAGGACAAGGCGGAGCTGTTCTCGGTCATGCGCACGGTGGTCGAACTGGACGCCTAGGGTACTCGTGTGGTAGAAGGGCGTTGAACGGATGGTTCGTGCCCCCAACATCCAGTCGGGTGTTCAACATTTCGGAAAGGAGGTGATCCAATGTCTCATGGAGCAAAGCCGGTTGCCGCACTGTTCGGTCTCGCCGCCCTCCTGACGGCGGGGATCGCCTACGCGGACTGCTCGCCCAACCACAGCACGAGCGCCAGCACGCAGAAACCGGCCAGCGACAGCGTCGCCACCGGCACCAAGGCGCCGAGCAGCACACGCGGTTAATCCCGGCCGCACCATGCCGGAACGGGCCGTCCCCATCGCGGGGGCGGCCCGTTTCCTTTTGGCGGATCGGAAATGCTGCGGCCCTCCGATGTCCCCTTCGATATCCCTTGTACCGGTGGGGGAAAGCGGCTTAAATCGCAAATGAGAACAAGTCTCATTCCGGACCGCGTCCATGCCCCTGCTTCGCCGCTCCCGTGTTCTGATCGTCGCCGGCGTGATGAGCGCCACTCTGGTGGGGGCCGCGTCGGTGGCCATCTCCGCGCAGCGCGCCGGCGCGCCGGAGGCCGCTCCGTCCGATCTCGCGGCCTACGCGCGGCCGGCGACGGTGCCGTTCCCGGCGGAAAACCCCTATTCGGCGGCCAAGGCGGCGCTCGGCGAGCGGCTGTTCCACGACACGGCCCTGTCCGGGGCGAGGGACCGGACCTGCGCCTCCTGCCATGAACCGGGCAAGGGCTTCCAGGACGGGCTTGCGGCGGCGGACGGGCTGGACGGCGCGCCGCTCGGCCGCCGCACGCCCTTCATCGGCGACGCGGCGTGGGGCGAGCGTTACTTCTGGGACGGCCGCGCCGCCAGCCTGGAGGAGCAGGCGCTCGGTCCCGTGCAGAACCCGCGCGAGATGAACCAGACGCTGGACGGCATGGTGTCGGCCCTGTCGGCCAAGCCGGACTATGCCCCGCTCTTCGCCGCCGCCTTCCCGGAGGATCCGCGCGTCACCTCGGCCAACGTCGCCAAGGCCCTCGCCACCTTCGAACGCACCATCCTGTCGGGCGAGACCGCCTTCGACCGCTGGGTGGCCGGCGACCAAGCCGCCGTGCCGGACAGCGCCAAGCGCGGGTTCGAGCTGTTCACCGGCAAGGCCGGCTGCGCCTCCTGCCATTCCGGCTGGGCCTTCACCGACCACGCCTTCCACGATATCGGGCTGCCCGGCGACGACCGGGGCCGGGGTGCGGTGCTGGGCGAAGCGACGGTCGATCACGCCTTCAAGACGCCGGGCCTGCGCGACGTCGGCCGCCGCGCGCCCTACATGCACGACGGCTCCCTGAAGACGCTGGAAGCGGTGCTCGATCACTACGCCGGAGACTATGTGGACCGGCCGACACTGTCGCCCGACCTGCCGCGCCTGACCCTGACGGCGGAGGAAAAGGCCGACCTGCTGGCCTTCCTGCGCAGCCTGGACGCCACCGGCCCGGCCCCGGCCTTCAAGCCGGAAGGCGCCGTCGCGGTCGCGGCGGTCGCTCCGGCCCCGGCCGCATTGCAGGCGACCGAGCCGCCGGTGATCGGGCAGAAGGGCAAGCGTTTCAGCCTCGCCCAGGTGCGGCTGGGCGCCGGGCAGACGCTGACCGTCCAGAACGACGACAACCGCGAGCACAACGTCCGCTACCTGCGCGACGGCAAGGAATTCAACAGCGGCATCCAGGATCCCGGCCAGAGCGCGCTGATCCCCTTCCCAGAGGCTGGCGTCTACCACGTCTTCTGCGGCATCCATCCGAAGATGAAGTTGAAGGTCGAGGTCCATTGAGTCGCGGGGTCCTTTTTCAATCATCCGGCGACCGGTCCCGCCCGGCGGAAGCCGCCGGGCCGGGGGTACTATCCTTTTGAGTGCGACAGGACGGGTTGAGAGGGGCCGACCCTTTTGCTAAATGGCAAAGGACGATGCAACCGGCGTTGAGGCGGGTATCCGTAGCCGCGCGTGCGACGGCCGTGTGCATCGGTCCCATGGCGGCCGGGGCGGGGGCGCCGCTCTCAGCGTGCGGCCCACATGAGCATTCTGACACGGCTCATCCTGCTCGTCCTGATCGCCGCCCTGCCCGCCATCGGCATTCAGGCGTACAACGAGTTCGCGTTGCGCGCCGACGGCGAGCGGCGGGCAGTGGACGAGGCGCGCCGGTTGCTGGCGCTGATCCAGGACGAACAGCGGCGCGTGGTCGAGGGCGTGCGGGAGGTGCTGACCACGGTCGCCCAGGCGGCCTCCCTGATCGGCACGGATGGCGGGCGCTGCCAGCCCTTTCTCGACCGGCTGCGCGGCCGGCTGCCCCGCTCGGAAAGCGTTCTGCTGACCGACCGGGCGGGCGTCGTCCTCTGCGCCACCGACCCCGCGCTGGCCGGCGGCCGGATCGCCGACCGCACGCATGTCCAGATGGCGCTGTCGGGCGGCGGCTTCGCGGTGGGGGACTACATCGTGCGCCGGTCCAACGGGCAGGCGGTGCTGCCCTTCGCGCTGCCCTACGGCGACGAGGCCGGGGAGACGGGCGGTGCCGTCGTGCTGGCGCTGGATGTCGGGTGGCTGAAGGATTATCTGGCGCGCAAGCCCCTGCCGCCCGACACGCTGCTGGTCCTGGCCGACCGCAACGGCGTGCTGCTCGCCCGCCATCCGGACGGCGGCGGTGAGGGCGGAGGCGAGGGCGGCGGCGTGGGCAAGCCGATGCCGGCGCCGCTGATGGCGCTGCTCGACCGCGCGACGGGCGGCGTGGTCGCGATGACCGACACGGACGGAACGGAGCGGCTGCTCGCCTTCTCCCCCGTGCGCGCCGCGTCGGACGACCTGTTCCTCGCGATCGGCCTCAACCGGGACGTGGCGCTGGCCGAGGTCGGCGCGGCGGCGCGGCGCGGGGCGCTGCTGGTCGCGTTGGAACTGCTGCTGATCCTGCTCGCCGCGTGGTTCGGGGCGCGTGTCTTCGTGCTGCGCCCCGTTGCGCAGTTGAAGGGGGTCGTCGAACGCTGGCGCGCCGGCGACTACGGCGCGCGGATCGGCCTGCCGTCCAACGGGTCGGAGATCGAGCGGTTGGCCAGCGCCTTCGACGCCATGGCGGAGGAGCTTCAGGGCCGCGAGCACGCGCGTGAGGCAGCGCGGGCGGCCGAACGCCGCATGGCCGCCATCCTCGCCAGCTCGACCGACGCGCTGGTCGAACTGGACCGCGACGGCCGCATCACCTTCGCCAACGAGCGCGCGGAGGCGCTGTTCGCCGGCAACGGGCCTTTGACTGGCCGGCGCTTCGCCGACGTTCTGCCGGGCCACGCCGCCGCCCTGTTCGAGGAGCGCTTCGCCCGCGCCCTGGAGCGGCGGGAGCCGGAGGAGTTCGAGGCGTGGATCGGCGGTCCGCGTCCCTGGCACGCCGTGCGCCTCTTCCCCACGGCCGAACGGCTGGCCGTCCATGTCCAGGACGTGACCCGGCGCAAGCAGGACGAGCGCGCCATCCACCTCGCCGAGGAACGCTACCGGTCCGTCCTGGACACCGCCGCCGACGCGGTGATCCTGGTGGATTCGGACGGCACCATCCAGGCATTCAACCGCGCCGCCGAGCGCATCTTCGGCTATCCGGCGGAGGAGGCGGTGGGCAGCAGCATCCGCGCCCTGATCCCCGCCGGGCTGGGGGCCATCGACGCCGGCCACGAGGCCATCCCCCGGGACGAACCGCAGGTCATCGACACCGGGCGGGAGGTGGAGGGGCGGCGCAAGGACGGGACGCACCTACCGCTGGAAATGGCGCTGGCCGAATGGTGGGACGGCAGCGACCGCCTGTTCACCGCCAACCTGCGCGACATCACCGAGCGCAAGCGCACGCAAACCGCCTTGCAGCAGGCCAAGGAACTGGCCGAGCGCGCCAATCAGGCCAAGACGCGCTTCCTGGCGGCGGCCAGCCACGACCTGCGCCAGCCGGTGCAGTCGCTGTTCTTCTTCGCCACCGCCCTGTCCGACCAGTTGCGCAACCATCCCGGCCGCGCCACGCTGGACGGCATGCAGCACGCGCTGGAGGCGCTGAAGCGGCTGCTTGACGGGCTGCTCGACATTTCCAAGCTCGACGCCGGGGTGGTGCGGCCGGCCCCGGCCGTCTTCGCGCTGCGCCCGGTCCTCGACCGCCTCGCCACCGAATACCGCCCGCAGGTCATCCGCAAGGGGCTGGAACTGCGCGTCGTCCCGACCTCGCTCTGGCTGCGCAGCGACCCGGTGCTGCTGGAGCGCATCCTGCGCAACCTGCTGGAGAACGCGTTGCGCTACACCCGCCAGGGCCGGATCGTGATGGGGGTGCGCCGGGCCGGCGGACAGGCGCGCGTCGTCGTGTGCGACAGCGGCATCGGCATTCCGACGGACCGCCAGGAGGAGATTTTCGAGGAGTTCACCCAGATCGCCAACCCGGAGCGCGACCGCGAACGGGGCCTGGGGCTGGGGCTGGCCATCGTGCGGCGGCTCTGCTCGCTTCTGGCCCATCCGGTGCGCGTGGCCTCGAAGCCGGGGCGGGGCTCGGCCTTCATGGTGGAGGTGCCGCGCGCCGAGCCGCCGCGCGCCGCGGCGCCCGCGGCGGCGGGCGGGACGGATGCCGGGGGCGTGCCGGGCCGCCGGCAGCTCGTCCTGGTGATCGACGACGAGGTCATCATCCTGATGGGCCTGCGCGTGATGCTGGAGGGCTGGGGCTACGACGTCGTCGCCGCGACCTCCGGCGAGGAGGCCATCAAGTCCCTGGAGAAGGAAAGCCGCCGCCCGGACGTGATCCTGGCCGATTACCGCTTGCGCCACGGCAAGACCGGCCCGGAGGCCCTGCGCGCCATCCACGCGCATTGCGAATCGCCCATCCCCAGCATCATCCTGACCGGCGACACCGCCCCCGAACGCATCGTCGAGGCGCAGAGCAGCGGCTTCAGCATCCTGCACAAGCCGGTCTCCGCCCATCACCTGCGCAAGCTGGTGGGGGAGGCGGGGGCACGGTAGCCGCCGTTGCCCCCTCCCTAACCCTCCCCCGCTTTCAGCGGTGGAGGGGACTGCCGCTTTCTTCCCCTCCACCGCGAAAGCGGGGGAGGGAGGGGGCCGCCGGCTACTCCGCCGGGTGCGGCACCCCATCCGGCACGGCTTGCTCCGCCTCGTCCCGTTGCGGCGCGGTCACGCGGAACCACGCGGCGTAGAGCGCCGGCAGGAAGAAGATCGTCAGCACGGTCGCCCCCGTCAGGCCGCCCATGATCGCCACCGCCATGGGTCCCCAGAAGGCGCTGCGCGCCAGCGGAATCATGGCGAGGATGGCCGCCGCCGCCGTCAGGGCGATGGGGCGGGCGCGGCGCACGGTCGCCTCGATGATGCCGTCCCAGCGGGAACGGCCCATGCGCACGTCCTGCTCGATCTGGTCCACCAGGATGACCGAGTTGCGCATGATGATGCCGGCCAGCGCGATCACGCCCAGCATGGCGACGAAGCCGAAGGGCAGGTTGAACAGCAGGAGCGAGGCCGTCACGCCGATCAGCCCCAGCGGCGCGGTCAGCAGGACCATGATGACGCGCGAGAAGCTCTGAAGCTGGATCATCAGCGTCGCCACCATGATCAGCAGCATCAGCGGCAGCATGGCGTTGATCGAGTCCTGGCCCTTGGCGCTCTCCTCGATGGCGCCGCCCATGGCGATGGCGTAGCCCTCCGGCAGGGTGGCGCGCAGCGCGTTCAATTCCGCGTCCAGCTGTGTGCTGACCACCGGGGCCTGGACGCCGCCGGTCACGTCGCCCTTGACGGTCATCGTCGTCTCGCGGGCGCGGCGCCACAGGACCGGCTCTTCCAGCTCGTACTTCACCGTGGCGACCTGGGACAGCGGCACGGCCGCGCCCTTGGCCGTCGGGATGTTCAGCTGGCCGATGCGCGACAGATCCAGCCGCTCGTCCGGGGTGGTGCGCAGGACGACGCCGATCAGCTCCGTTCCCTCGCGGTACTGCGTCACCGGCAGGCCGTTCAGCAGCAGTTGCAGGGCGTTCGACAGATCCTGCTTGGACACGCCCAGCGCGCGGGCCTTGGCGGTGTCCACCTCCAGCCGGACGCGCTTGGACAGCTCGTCCCAGTCCAGATGCACGTTCGCCATGTTGGGATGGGCGCGCATGCGGTCGCGCAGCTCGTAGGCGATCCTGCGGATTGTGTTCGGATCCTCGCCGGTCACGCGGAACTGCACCGGATAGCCGACCGGCGGGCCGTTCTCCAGCCGGCTGATGCGCACGCGCGCCGCCGGGAAGTCGGTCTCCAGCCGCTGTTCCAGAGCGGCCATGACGTGCTCGCGCTCCTCCAGCCCCTTGGTCATCACCATGAACTGGGCGAAGTTGCTGTTCTGTAGCTGCTGGTCCAGCGGCAGGTAGAAGCGCGGCGAGCCGCCGCCGGTGTAGGCGACCCAGTAATCGACGTTCGGATCGTCGCCCAGCAGCCTTTCCAGCTTGCGCACCTCGGCGCTGGTGGCCTCGAAGGAGGAGCCCTCGGCGAGGCGGATGTCCACCAGCAGCTCCGGCCGGCTGGCGCTGGGGAAGAACTGTTGCTGCACGAAGCCGAAGCCGACCAGCGAGGCGGCGAAGGCCGCCACCGTGACGCCGATGGTCACCCAGCGGGCGCGCACGCAGGCCCGCACCATGGCGCGCAGGATGCGGTAGCCGCGCGTGTCGTAGATGTCGTGCTCGTGGTCGTTGTGCCCGTGGCCGCCGCGCCCGACGTGCTTGGGCTTGGGCAGCAGGATGTAGCCGAGATAGGGCGTGAAGATCACCGCCACGACCCAGGACAGCAGCAGCGACAGCCCGACCACCCAGAAGATGGCGTTGGTGTATTCGCCCGCCGCCGAGGCGGCGAGGCCCACCGGCACGAAGCCCGCCGCCGTCACGATGGTGCCGGTCAGCATGGGAAAGGCGGTGGAGGTGTAGGCGTAGGCGCCGGCCTTCAGCCGGTCCCAGCCCTGTTCCATCTTCACCACCATCATCT
>JAEZID010000332.1 GCA_023416195.1 Pseudomonadota bacterium
CGAGGTGCCCAGCACCCGATCCCATTCCGAACTCGGCCGTGAAACGCCTCAGCGCCGATGGTACTGCGTCTTAAGACGTGGGAGAGTAGGTCGCCGCCAGGTCGCCACGACGCGCACAGAACGCCAAACGCGAAACGAACGCACACACACCGTCACTTGCATCGTCTTCCCAACGAACACCGGAACCGGCCGCCCCAAAAAGGGCGGCCGGTTTCGCGTTATCCGAGGTTGTCTTCATAGGAAGGCGCGCAGCCCTTGAAGCTGCGCGCCTTCTTCGTTTATTCGGGCTCAGGCGTTGGCCAAAGCCTTGGTGAAGCCAAGGGCTGTGGTGTGGGTCCGGGCCTGGGCCATGACCGCCTTCTGCACTTTTTCGAAAGCGCGGACCTCCAACTGCCGAACGCGTTCGCGCGAGACGCGGAAGCGCTGGCTCAGTTCCTCCAGGGTCAGCGGTTCCTCGCGAAGGCGGCGAGCCACCAGGATTTGCCGTTCGCGGTCGTCGAGCACGTCAAGCCCCAGCTTCAGGAAGTGCTGGCGCCGCTGGCGCTCCTCCGACTGGGCGAGCAGGCTTTCCTGGTCCGGCCGATCGTCGGCCAACAGATCCAGCCACTCGCTGTCGCCGTCCTCGGCCAGGGTGGTGTTCAGCGACCGGTCGGCGCTCAGCCGACGGTTCATCTCCACCACCTCGGTCCGGGGCACGTTCAGTTCGGTGGCGATCTCGGCCACGGCCTCCGGCGACAGGTCGCCGCTGTCCAGGTCCTGCATGCGCGCCTTCAGGCGCCGCAGGCTGAAGAACAGCTTCTTCTGCGCCGCGGTCGTACCGATCTTCACCAGCGACCAGTTGTGCAGGACGTATTCCTGAATGGCCGCGCGAATCCACCAGGAGGCGTAGGTCGCGAACCGGAACCCCTTATCCGGTTCGAACTTCTGCGCCGCCTGCATCAGGCCGACGTTGCCCTCCGCGATCAGGTCGGGCAGCGGCAGGCCATAGCCCTGATAGCCGCGCGCCATCTTGAAGACGAGATGCAGGTGGCTGCCGATCAGCTTGTCGAGCGCCGCCCGGTCCCGCCCGTCACGCCAACGCCGGGCAAGCTCCTGCTCCTGCTCGGCCGTCAGGTAGTCGTATTTGCGGGTTTCTTTCAAAAAGAGGTTCAGGGGTTCGCCAGAAACGAACTGTTCCGTCAAGACCATCTCCCGTTCCGACATCCGTCGAACGCCCTGCGATGACCGCCGGGCCTGCCATGGTCTCAGCCGCGAGGACCAGTGGAGCAAGGCGCGGTCGGTTGTTGGCCCAGGGCCAGCCGTGAAAAGGTTGGATGTCGGGAAGAGCTTTTAGATAGGTGGTGCCATCCTCGGTTCAAGGGCTCCGCCAAAGAAAGAATCGGGGGAACCGAATGGGATCGGTCGCGTTGGCTAAAACATTGGCGTCAAAAGCCCCCGCATCGGAAGGACCGTGGCCATGGACCTCGATCCGCTGATCCTGTCGCGCATTCAATTCGCCTTCGTCATTTCCTTTCACATCCTTTTCCCGTCCTTCACGGTCGGGCTGGCCTGCTGGATCGCGGTGCTGGAAGGTTTGTGGCTGGGCACCGGCAAGGCGCTCTACCGCAGCCTGTCGGAATTCTGGACGAAGATCTTCGCCATCTCCTTCGGGATGGGCGTGGTGTCCGGCATCGTCATGACCTACCAGTTCGGCACCAACTGGAGCCGCTGGTCGGACATCGTCGGCAACGTGCTGGGGCCGCTGATCCAGTATGAGGTGGTGACCGCCTTCTTCCTGGAGGCCGCTTTCCTGGGCATACTGCTGTTCGGGCGCGACCGCGTGCCGCGCGGCGTGCATTTCGCGGCCGCCTGCCTGGTGGCGTTCGGCACGGTCCTGTCCACCTTCTGGATCCTGTCGGCCAACAGCTGGATGCAAACGCCGGCCGGGGCGATGTTGCGCGACGGCCAGTTCTTCGTCACCGACTGGTGGGAGGTGGTGTTCAACCCCTCCTTCCCGTACCGGCTGGCGCACATGCTGACGGCTATGTTCCTGACTACCGGCTTCGTCGTGGCCGGGATCAGCGCCTTCTACCTGCTGACGCGCCGCTTCATCGACCACGCCCGCGTCGGCCTCGGCATGTCGCTGGGGATCATCACGATCCTGGCGCCCTTGCAGGTGTTCCTGGGCGATCTGCACGGGCTGAACACGCTGGAATACCAGCCGGTCAAGATCGCCGCCATGGAAGGGCATTGGGAGGGCGGGCCGCGGGCGCCGCTGATCCTCTTCGCCATTCCCGACGAGGAGGCGGAGAAAAACCATCTGGAACTCGCCATCCCCGGCCTGTCCAGCATCATCCTGACCCATGAGCTTGAAGGCGCGGTGCCGGGCCTGAAGCAGTTCCCGGCCGACGAGCGCCCGGATCCGCTGATCCTGTTCTTCACCTTCCGCATCATGGTCGCGATCGGCCTGCTGATGGTGACGGTCGCCCTGATCCACCTCGTCCTGCGCTTCCGGGGGCGGCTCTACACGGCGGAATGGTTCCACAAGCTGCTGGTGGCCTGCATGCCCGCCGGCTTCGTCGCCATCCTCGCCGGCTGGTTCACCACGGAGATCGGGCGCCAGCCCTGGGTCGTTTACGGGATGATCCGCACGGCCGAGGGTGTGACCCCGGCGCTGACCACCGGGGCGGTGCTGACCTCGCTGATCGTCTTCGTGGTGGCCTACACGATCATCTACGGGGCGGGGACCTATTACCTGATCCGGTTGCTGCGCATCGGCCCGTCCATCCCGGAGGACGGGTACGCCCCCATGGCCAAGCAGGAGGCCCAGCGTCCGAAACGGCCGCTGTCGCTGCCCGACGAAACCATCGAACCCGCGGAGTGATCCCATGGAAGGCAGTCTCCTCACCCTCGCCTGGGTCGGCATCGTCGGCTTCGGCGTCTTCATGTACGTGCTGATGGACGGGTTCGACCTGGGCATCGGCATCCTGTACCCCTTCGCGCCCAGCGAGGAGGCGCGCGACGTCATGATGAACTCGGTGGCGCCGGTCTGGGACTTCAACGAGACGTGGCTGATCCTGGGCGGGGCGGGGCTGTTCGCGGCCTTCCCCATCGCCTACGCCGTGGTGCTGCCGGCCATGTACCTGCCGCTGCTGCTGATGCTGATCGCGCTGGTCTTCCGGGGCGTGGCGTTCGAGTTCCGGTTCAAGGCGCGCACCAGCCGTCACTGGTGGAACAAGGCCTTCTTCCTCGGCTCGCTGCTGGCGACCTTCGCCCAGGGCGTGGTGCTGGGCACCTTCATCCAGGGCATCGAGGTGCAAGGGCGCAACTTCGCTGGCGGCATGCTCGACTGGCTGACGCCCTTCAGCCTGTTCTGCGGGCTGGCGCTGGTCGTCGGCTACGCGCTGCTGGGCAGCACCTGGCTGATCTGGCGGACCATCGGGATCCTGCAGGATTGGTGCTTCCGCGTCGCGCGGCGCCTGCTGGTCGCGGTGCTGGTGATGATCGTTGCCGTCAGCCTGTGGACCCCGTTGGTGGAGCCGGGCATCGCGGCGCGCTGGTTCGCCATGCCGAACATCGTGCTGCTGTCGCCGGTGCCGCTGTTGACCGCCGCCCTGGCCTTCGGCCTGTGGCGCGCGCTGGACGAGGGTCGCGACCGGCTTCCCTTCGTCTTTTCCATGGGTCTGTTCGCGCTGTCGTACCTGGGCCTCGCCATCAGCCTGTGGCCGCTGCTGATCCCGCCGTCGATCACCGTCTGGCAGGCGGCGGCGCCGCCGGAGACGCAGGTCTTCCTGCTGATCGGCATGGCCTTCCTGATTCCCACCGTCCTGGTCTACACCGCCTACAGCTACTGGGTCTTCCGGGGGAAGGTGACCGGTGCGTTCGGCTATCACTGAAAAGTGGGCATTGAAGGGGGGCTTGGCGTAAAACACTTCGCTCTTTGAGGAGGACGCGCCATGAACACAGACATCGCATACGCCCCGGACATCAGCTTTGCCGAGGTGATGCTCCGCAAAGGCGCGGAACTGCTTCAGGAGGAACTGGCCGCCGGCCCGGAGGCGGCGGTGAACATCATGGCGCGGCGCCTTGCCGTGGCGGCCACCGTGGACGCCCCGCTGGTGGTCCACGCCGAAGGCGGCGAGCGGCCGGAGATGTTCGCGGAGGCCCTGCGCCTTGCCGCCGCCTCGGCGGGGGAGCGGGCGGTGGCGCTCGCCGAAGCGCGGCAGGCGGAACGCGCCGTGGTGTTCGAATTCGACGCCGCCGGCCGCTTGACCGGCAACCGGGTCGTCGCCGCCGTCCTGCGTCCCGAGGACCGGCAGGATCTGCTGGAGGCCTACATCGCCATCGGCCGCATGCGCAACGGCGCCGCCGAGATGACCGTTGCCCCGGCGACCTTCCGCTTCGACGCCAAGGCCCTGACGGAAACGTTGTCCCTGATCGGCCCGGCGGCGCAGCGCAGCGTCAACGCCGCCACCGCCGCCATGGCCCACGCCGCCGGCATCGCCGCGCTGCCCGGCCACGAGGTCACCGGCCTGCCGGCGGCCCTGATCGAGCTGTTCTGGCACGCGGTCTGCCTGTCCTCCGCCCGCACGCGCCTGACCATCCCGAAGACACGCACGCTGCATTGAGCGGCGGTGGGACTCATGCCCCCATCGCCGCGACCCGCCGGCGCGCCGGGACGAGGCGCTTCACCGCCACCGCCAGCGCGATCCCGGCGAGAATCAGACCCACCCCGATGAGCGGCCGGTAGGCAAGCCACGCGACCGCGATGGTGGTCAGCGTCAGCGGTACCGCGATCACCAGCGCCAGCCCGAACCGGGCGGCGTTCACCAGCGTTTCCAGGAAGGGCAGAAGGCTCGCCAGCCACGCGATGGGGCCGCCCATCAGCATGACACCGATCAGCATCGCGACGAAGCCGACGACGCGCAGGATCCAGGTCAGAACGGCCTCGTCCGCCTTGGCTTGGTTGAACATGGCCTCCGCGCCGTGGGCGCCGGTCTGGACAAGGTTGATGGTCTGACCGCGCACGCCCGCGAAGCCGGCCAGCCCGCCGTTCATCTGCGCCGCGACAACGCTGAGCGTCTGCGCCGGCACGACCCGGAAGGTGACGCGCAGGTCGCCGATCTGCGGCGAGTCGGGCGAGGCGCCGCGATAGAGCTGCTCGCCGACCCACTGAAATCCCGGCGGCAGCGCGGCGGCCGGGTCCGGGGCCAGCCGTTCGTAGTCGTCGATCTGCCGGATCTGGCTCTGGTCCAGCGCGAAGGCCCCCAGCTTCGCCCCACGCGCGTCGATGGTGGCGCCCTGGTAGGTCATGGCGGGGTTGACGTGCCCCTCCCGCCTTTTGAAGGCGTTGGAGTCGATGGGGTGGTCGGCCCATTCCCGGGAGTAGCGGTAGGTCGTCGTCGTGGTCTCGCCGCCGCCGAGCGACTTTTCCGTCCTGCTCTCCTCTGTCTGCTTCCACTGGTACATCTCGACCCGGCGTTCCAGCCGCAGCGACCGGCCGGCGTTGACGTGGAAGACCGGATCGACCAGCGGGCCGGGCACCGTGGCGATGCCGGACACATGGACGAGGCGCCCTTCGTTCGCCGGCTGCACCGCGTTGGCGGGCACGGAGACGACCTGCCGGGCGCCCGCGTTCAGCGCGGTGATGGCGTCCACCGCCCGCCCTTCGTTCCAGAACAGCAGGACGACGCTGCCGACCAGCATCAAAAGGCCGATGAAGGCGCCCGCGATCGACCCGCCGAGGCGGTCCAACCAGCCGCGTTCGGACTGTTCGGTGTGGCTGTCCCCGTCGCTCATGGAAGCCTCGCGAATTTTAGGTTAATCCGCCCAGCTTTCCGTAAGCCCGATTGCGCGTCTCCGGTCCTTTCGCTGGTCCATTCGTGGAGCGGACCCTTCGCGGCCCGCAAAACGTTACGCCGACGCCATGACCGGTCCAAACAGCCCATTGATCCTCTGCCATGATTGCGGCCTTCCCCACGCGCTTCCAGCCCCCATGCCCGGCCATCGGGCGGAGTGTTCGCGTTGCGGGGCGGTGCTGCGGCATTTTCGCTCCGGTAGCCTGGAGCGTTGCGCGGCGCTGACCAGCGCGGCGCTGATCCTGTTCGTCGTCGCCAACCTGTTCCCGGTGCTGACCTTCGAGCTGGAAGGGCGGGCGCAGTCGGCCACCCTCATCAGCGGCTCGCTGGCGCTGTGGCGGGGCGGCTTCGAAAGCCTCGCCATCCTCGTCTTCCTCGTGCTGATCCTGGCGCCGCTGCTGGAAATGCTGGCGACGCTCTACGTCGTGCTGCCGCTGGCCTACGGCGTGGCGATGCCCGGCGCGGCGCGGGCCTTCCGCACGGCGGCCCGGCTGCGCCCCTGGGCGATGGCCGAGGTCTTCCTGTTGGGCCTGATCGTCGCCTACGTGAAGCTGTCCGATCTGGCTGAACTCACGCCCGGACTGTCGCTCGCCGCGCTGCTCGGCTTCATCGTGCTACAGGTCTGGGGCGACGCCGCGCTCAGCCCCTTCGACGTGTGGGAGCGACTGGCGCCGCAGACCCGCGTCGGACAGGCCGCCGGGGCCGACGCCGCCCACCTGACCGCCTGCCACGATTGCCGGCAGGTGGTCGCCGGTTCGGAAGGCGACTGCCCGCGCTGCGGCGCCGGGCTGCACCGGCGCAAGCCGAACAGCGTGCAGCGCTGCTGGGCCCTGGTCGTTGCGGCGACGGTCCTCTACATCCCCGCCAACCTTCTGCCGATCATGACTGTCATCTATTTCGGTTCCGGCCACCCGGACACCATCCTGTCCGGCGTGCAGTCGCTGATCGCCGCCCAGATGTGGCCGGTGGCGATCCTGGTCTTCTTCGCCAGCATCACCGTGCCCGTGCTGAAGCTGGGCGGTCTCACCTACCTGCTGGTCAGCGTCCAGCGCCGCTCGCCCCGCCGCCGGCGCGACCGGACGCGCCTCTACCGGATCATCGAGGGGGTGGGGCGCTGGTCCATGGTGGACATCTTCATGATCTCGCTGCTGGCCGCGCTGGTGCAGTTGGGAACCGTCGCCGACATCCGGGCGGAGTTGGGCGCCGTCGCCTTCGCCGCCGTGGTGGTCATCACCATG
>JAEZID010000358.1 GCA_023416195.1 Pseudomonadota bacterium
GAGGCTCAGTGCGCGCGTCCTTCCAGACGGCGCAGCGCGCGGTCGAGCGTCGTCAGCGGCATCATGAAGACGACACCGTTGAGGATGGCCCGAACATCCTCGATGTCGAGGTCGGTGGCGGCGGCAACGCCACGCTCGTCCAGCCCACGGTCTTCGGCGAGCAGGGCGATCCAGCCGGCCAGCGTCCGGGCTTGCGCCATCTGGGCGCGATCCGCCTGGACGTGCAGCCGACCGGATAGAGGCGTGGCATTGTCAAAAGGGGTCATCATGGGCTCCTCCCAAAGAGCGTCGTTTTCTTTTTTGGGATATGGTGACAGAGCCCGACCCCCGGCCACAATCAGGCCAACGGCCTACTGTCCATCTGTAGAAAGACTCATGGCATAACGAACGGCGGCATGACGGACGGCGGCATGGCGGAGGGGCAGGCGCTCTCCGGCTCACCCCCCGTACCAGCGCCGCGTCGGCCCGGTGTCCACATGCACGAAGCCCCGGCCGGGGTAGCAGCCGGCCCCGCCACTGCCGAAGGACAGGGCGCACTTGAACAGATCCGCGGCACGCCGCCCCGGCAACCGCAGATCCACGGCCTTGCCTTCCAGATGCAGGCTGGTCGCCGAGGCGCCTTGCCCCAGCAGACGCCGGTTCGTCTCCAGCGAACGGAAGGCCGACAGCACCTCGAACGGCCGCTCGGACTCCAGCTTCTCCTGCATCGCCGACAGCCGGTGCAGCAGCGCGAGGTCGATGCGGCGGCAATCGTCGCTGCTGTGGTCGCGCAGGATCCAGTCGATGCGCGCCAGCGCCTCGGCCACCGGGCGCCCTTCGGCCCAGTAGACCCCATCGAAATGCTCGCCTGTCTGGCAGTTGTAGAAGCGCACCACCCGCTCCGGCTCGGGTTCCCAAGCGGCGGCCGGTCGTGCCCGGCCGACGCCCAGCGCCACGGTGGCGCCCACCCCCAGAAGACCCCGGCCCAGAAGGCCCCGGCGCGACACCGCCGCACCGCCCGAAAGCGTTGTTCGTTGATTGGAAGACGGTGTTTGAGGGGACATGGCCTCACCGGTTTGAGGGTTCACCGATGCCGCAACAGGAAAGGGCGGAAAAAGTCGGCCTGCGGGGACGCGGTCCGCAAGGCAGCGTGTCTTCGGCGTCACAGCCCAGCGCGCGAACGCGCCGTGGAAGGATCATTCTGGCCAGCCCATCCGGCACGGATAAGTCACGTACGGTAACATACCCGCTGCCCGCTCCCGCCCGGCGCCGAACGACTTCGGTCCCATAACATCAACAATGGGATAGGGATCACTCCAATCGTTCGAGAACCATCCCGATTTCTTTCAATAAAGGCCCATGACAACCGCAATATCGGGATGGACAGACCGGCCCTGACGGTGAAACAATACTTTTCCACGGCACGATATTTTGCGAAGACCCCACGCCCAAGCTTCCCATCACGTTCCGAAGGACGACCGGATGGCCGACGGCTCGCCCCCCATACCGTCCCGGACATTGGATGAGCGCGCCATCCGCGCGCAGCTCGACCGCATCCTGGCCAGCGACCAATTCGACGCGTCGGAGCGCAACCGGCGCTTCCTGCGCTATGTGGTTGAGGAATCCCTGGCCGGGCGGACGCAGCAGATCAAGGCCTACTGCATCGCCGTCAGCGTCTTCAACCGCGACGCCAGCTTCGACCCGCAGTCCGACCCCATCGTGCGGCTGGAGGCCGGCCGTCTGCGCCGCAGCCTGGAGCATTACTACCTGACCGCCGGCCGCGACGATCCCGTCCGCATCGCCATCCCCAAGGGCGGCTACGCCCCGGCCTTCGAGACCACGGCCGTTCCTGTTCGCGTCGAGGACGCGCCCGCCCCTCGACGGGCTTTCGCTCCACGGGCCTTTTTCCGCACGCGGCCGGCGCTCGCCGCCGGGCTTGCCGTGCTGGTCGCCTTCAGCGCGGCGGGCCTGCTGTCCGCGTCCGGCAAGCCGCCGGAACCGGCCCCGGAGGAAACGCTAGCGCTCGCCCTGCCGCCAAGGAACACCGGCATCCTGGTGGTTCCCTTCCGCGCCCTGGGCGAGGCGCCCGACGCCGAAGCCCTGGCGGCGGTCCTGACCGACGAACTGTTGCGCGGGCTGTCCACCCGCGCCGGCCTTGCCGTCCATCTGGACCTGCCGAGAACGACGATGGTCGCGACACCCGACCTGCGCCTGACCGGCAGCCTTCTGGTTTGGGAGGATAAGGTCCGCGTGCTGGTCCACCTGACCGACCAAACGACCGGCGCCGTGCTGTGGACGGAGCGGTTCGACCGCCCCCTGCCGCTCCACGAGCGGCTGGAAGCGCCCCAGGAACTCGCCGCCGGGATCGTCGCCCCCTTCGCCGACCCGCAAGGCCCGCTGTTCGAAGCGGTGTCCTCCCGCCACGCCGCCCGGTGATTCCGGACGGCGCGGTTTCTTCATACGACGTCGTATGATGACGGCGGCCTTACGAAGTCGATCTCTCAGGGACGATCTCAGCCCGTGCCCGGCTGAACCGACCCTTCGGTGTCCTCGGCGCGCTTGCGCAGCTCGTCCGACGACAGGCCGGCGGGAACGGCATCCTGCAAGACGCCGTCGCCGGGGGTCTTGCTGCGGTCCTCCATCGGGGATTCGGTGCCGGTGGTGCCGCTTGTGGTGTCGTCGTCCTTGGGCTTCTGGTTCTGCGGTGTGTCGGTCATGACATCCCCCAAAGTGATGATCGGTCCACGGTGAAACGCTCACGCCGCGCGCAGGGTCCGCACCACCGTTTCCAGGGCGGCGCGCCCGGCGGATTCGACCGCGTCGGCGGTGGAGCCGTGAAAGCGCGCGAAGGCCGTCGTCATCCGGCCGACCGGCGTGCCGGTGCCGCAGCCCATCGCCTCCAGCGTGTCCAGCGCCCAGGCGTAGTGCCGCGCCTCGTCGTCGGCGTGCCGGCGCAGCAGGGCGGCGACATCCGGATCGTGCGGGCGGGCGGCGTGGCGGGCGTACTTCTCCTGCGACTGCCATTCGTTGGAGACGAAGGCCAGCAGCACCCACCGGTCGCCGCCCGGCGCGCCGGCCGCCTGCACCGCCAGCTTGAACAGACCCGTGGGCATGTGCGGCAGCCGCAGGGGAAGGCCGCCCCGCGCGCGGATCAGCGCGGACAGATCCTCCACATGCCGCTCGTGGTCGGCGCGATGGGCGCGCAGTTCCTCCCGCAGGCGGGGGTCGCGCAAGGCCATGATCGCCACCGAATAGGCGGGCAGCGCGTCATGCTCCAGTTGCAGCAGGTCGGTCAGCTCCGCCTGGAGAGCCGCCGCGTCCGGCGCCGTACGCTCGCCCTGCACTCCGGTCATTGGACGCCGCCCCCCTTGCCGGCGCCAGCGGCCGGTGCGTTCGGGCTGCCGGTCGTCGCGGAGTCCACGCCCGGCCCGACGTCGAGCCCGCCCTGTTCAAGCTCGTCCGACTCCTCGCCCCGGTCGAGGGCGCGGGCCTCCTCGCTACCGGGGGCGCTGGAGATGGCGCGCTCGCCGGGCCGGGCGCCCGGTCCCTCGACGTTCTGGAAGCCGCCCTTCTCCAGGTCCGTGGACCGGCCGTCGCGGGTCGTCGGGATATCGAGCGGTTCGTCGCGCTGGTCGCCATGCCGCTTGTCGGGGCTCATGCCGGTTCTCCTATCTGTTGGGTTTCCGACCTCCTCCGTCCCAACAGGGCACCGCCACCCCCGTTCCCCTCTTGTGGTCCGCCCTGCCCTTTCCCATCTGGCGGCGACAATACCCGAGTGGACCGCTATAGGAATCGCGGGCCGAACCGTTTATGACTGACGCCATGCAGATGACCGCTCCGAACATCTTCTCCTTCCCGAACTTCCGGACGGAGACCCGCAAGCCTGCCCCCTTCTTGCCCATGACGCGGGCGGAGATGGACCGGCTGGGCTGGGACAGCTGCGACATCATCGTGGTGACGGGCGACGCCTATGTGGACCATCCCAGCTTCGGCATGGCGATCATCGGCCGCCTGCTGGAGGCGCAGGGCTTCCGCGTCGGCATCATCGCGCAGCCGGACTGGAGCAGCGCGGAGCCGTTCAAGGCGCTGGGCAAGCCCAACCTGTTCTTCGGCGTGACCGGCGGCAACATGGACTCCATGGTGAACCGCTACACGGCGGACCGCCGCATCCGCAGCAACGACAGCTACACGCCGAACGATGAGGGCGGAAAGCGCCCCGACCGCGCGGTCATCGTCTATTCCCAGCGCTGCCGCGAAGCCTACAAGGACGTGCCCATCGTGCTGGGCGGCATCGAGGCGTCCTTGCGCCGCATCGCCCAGTACGACCATTGGAGCGAGAAGATCCGCCGCTCCATCATCGTGGACGCCAAGGCTGACATCCTCTGCTACGGCAACGCCGAGCGCGCCATCGTGGAGGTCGCGCACCGCATCGCCGCCGGTGAGCGCCCGCGCGAGATCGACGACATCCGCGGCACGACGATCGTCCGCGGCGCCGTCCCCGACGGCTGGACCGTCATCGACAGCAGCAGCATCGACGAGCTGACCCCGGCCGCGCCGCGCGCCGAAGGGGCCGAGCGCACCGTCGTCCGCCTGCCTTCCTTCGAGCAGGTGACCGAGGACAAGACGCTCTACGCCCACGCGTCGCGCGTGCTGCACCAGGAGAGCAACCCCGGCAACGCCCGCGCCCTGGTCCAGCGCCACGGCGACCGGGAGGTGTGGCTGACGCCGCCGCCGATCCCGCTGACCACGGCGGAGATGGACGGCGTCTACGGCCTGCCCTACGCCCGCGCGCCGCACCCGTCCTACGGCGACGCGCGCATCCCGGCGTGGGAGATGATCCGCTTCTCGGTCAACATCATGCGCGGCTGCTTCGGCGGCTGTTCCTTCTGCTCCATCACCGAGCATGAGGGCCGCATCATCCAAAGCCGCTCCGAAGGCTCCATCCTCAAGGAGATCGAGGAGATCCGCGACAAGGTGAAGGGCTTCACCGGCGTCATCTCCGACATGGGCGGGCCGACCGCGAACATGTACCGCATGGCCTGCAAGGACAAGGAGATCGAGAAGGTCTGCCGCCGCCCGTCCTGCGTCTATCCGGACGTGTGCAAGAACCTGAACACCGACCATTCCTCGCTGATCCAGCTCTACCGCAAGGCCCGCGCCATCCCCGGCGTGAAGAAGATCAACATCGCCTCGGGCCTGCGCTACGACCTCGCGGTCAAGAGCCCGGAGTATGTGAAGGAGCTGGTCACCCACCATGTCGGCGGCTATCTGAAGATCGCGCCGGAGCACACCGAGGCCGGCCCGCTGTCGAAGATGATGAAGCCGGGCATCGGCACCTACGACCGCTTCAAGGCCATGTTCGAGAAGGCCGCGAAGGACGCCGGCAAGAAGCTGTACCTGATCCCCTACTTCATCGCCGCCCACCCCGGCACCACGGACGAGGACATGATGAACCTCGCCCTGTGGCTGAAGCGGAACGGCTTCAAGGCCGATCAGGTGCAGACCTTCCTGCCCTCGCCCATGTCGCTGGCCACGGCCATGTACCACAGCGACCGCAACCCGCTGCGCCCCGTGCGCCGCACCGGGTCGGAGGAGGTCTTCTCGGCCAAGGGGCTGAAGCAGCGCCGCCTGCACAAGGCCTTCCTGCGCTACCACGATCCGGAAAACTGGCCGATCCTGCGCGACGCGCTGAAGCGCATGGGGCGCGCCGACCTGATCGGCCCCGGCGAGCAGCATCTGATCCCCGCGTGGCAGCCCGCCGGCAGCGCCCCGGCGAAGCCGGACAAGCCGCGCCCCGGCCAGACCTTCTACACCCAGCAGGCCGGCAAGGGCCGCCGGCCGCTGAAATCGCAGAAGCCGGGCGGCAAGCCCGCTGGTCGGCGGGCATAGATCTATCCCCACCGGCATAAGGCGTTCGGTTCAGGATGCCTTGTTGCCGGTGCCTCTGTTCTCATGCTCGGTGGGCGGGACGGTCCACGGCGTCCTTTCCGACGAGAGATCGCGCCTCGCTTCCCCCAACGTCCCGCTCACCCCTGGAAGGCGTCCCGCCGGGGAGTCCTCCGGGTTCCGGTGGCAAAAACTTTCCTGCTCCTCTCCTGCTGACCTCATCGGCCTTGCGGGCGCGCTGCGCAAGCGCGCCCGCCCTTTCCCCCGTCCGAACAGGCCCATTTGGGAGACAACGCATTCCGAATCCGCCTGTTTTCGGAACACTGCGACCCGCCGGGCGCGCCGCACGGGTCGGTGTGCCCCGGAGTCGGCATGGCCCAAGCGGCTGGACAAAGACAGAGGGAGGGAGCGCGGTGCAGAGACGCACACCGGACGGACATGGCACAATCCGGCATTCATCAGGCCTGACGGCCAACGCCCCCCAATCGCCGGAAACCGTCCCGGCTTCCCGCATCCTGCTGGTCGACGATCACGCGCTGCTGCGCCGTGGCCTTGCCCTGACCATCCTCACCCGCTTTCCCGACGCGCTGATCTTCGAGGCCGGCAGCCTGGCCGAGGCCCTGCGGATCGTGCGCGAGGCGGGCACGCTCTCGGCGGTCATCTACGACCTGGGCCTGCCCGACGCCGAAGGGCTGCCGGGTCTGCGCCACATGCTGGAGGCCATCGGGACGGTGCCCGTGCTGGTCATCACCGGCTCGTCCGACCCCGGCATCGTCGGCGACTGCATCGGCGCCGGGGCCAGCGGCTTCCTGCCGAAATGGTGCAACGCCGACGTGCTGGAACACGCGCTTCCGCTGGTCCTGAACGGCGGCTCCTACGCCCCGCGCCCGATGGTCCCCGCCATGCCTCCGGCGCCTCCGCCGCTTACCCCCGACCGGCCCGCATCGCCCGCCAACCCGACCACCACGCGCACCGCCGCCGAATGGCTGAGCGCCCTGACCGAGCGCCAGCAGGAGGTTCTGCACCTGCTGATCGCCGGCCAGTCGAACAAGGAGATCGCCCGCGAGCTGGGCGTTCTGGAAGGAACGGTGAAGGTGCATGTCCGCGCCATCATGCAGCAGCTGAAGGCCCGCAACCGCACCCAGGTCACCATGGCCGCCGCCCGCGCCGGGTTGTTCGTGTAATACCAAGTCCCGATGAGGCCAAATCATCGGGACCCGGTATCGGCAGCGACTGCCGCCGCGCCGCCCATGCGGCGGAGCCAAGCGAGCGGACGCTCGCGCCGGCGATTGAGGCCCGGTGCTCGGTTCCGATCACCGGGATTCGGTATAAGCCGCCCGTCAGCCGATCCGCCGCACCCGCATCGGCAGGCCGCCATCCACCCGCAAGGTGAGCAGGGCGCGGCCCCGGATCGGAGTCGGTCGAGCCAACTCCATGGTGAAGCGTTGCGCCAGCATGGTGGTGGCGGCCACCATCTCCGTCAGGGCGAAATGGCTGCCGATGCAGATGCGCGGGCCACCGCCGAAGGGGAACCACGCATAGCCCGGCCGCGCCTCCACCGACGCGGCGGCGAAGCGTTCCGGATCGAACCGATCCGGCTCCGGCCAGAAGCGCGGGTCACGCTGAATCAGATACGGGGCAAACACCACCAGCGCCCCGGCCGGAACGGCAAAGCCGCCCAGCCGGTCGTCCGCCACCGCCGACCGCCCGAACCACGCGACGGGCGGGTAGAGCCGCAACGCCTCCTGTACGACCATGCGCGTGTAATCCAGCCGCTCCACGTCAGCCCATTCCGGCCGGCGCCGGCCGTCCAGCACCGCGTCGGCCTCCGCCCGCACGCGGTCGGCGATGTCCGGGTGCTGAGCCAGCAGCGCCCAGGTCCAGGTGAGCCCGGTGGCCGAAGTCTCGTGCCCGGCCATCAGTATCGTCATGACCTCGTCGCGAATTTGCCGGGGACTCATGCTCATCCCCCCATCAACCGCCGCACCATCCTCGTCGCGGGCGGCCAGTAGCCTGCCCAGCAGGTCGTCCGGCCCATCCTTCCGCCCGGCGCGGGCCGCGATGATCTCCGCCACCGCCGCGTCGGCCGTGGCGACCGCCGCCCGATAGCGCCGGTTGGCCGGCGTCGGCAGCCGTTCCGACCACGCGGTCATCGCCCAGAAACGGCGGGTAATATGCTCCTGAATGGTGTTCACCGCCTCCCCGACCGCGCCGATCTGGTCCACGTGCCGCTCGCGGCTGAACATCGCGCGCTGGATGATGGCCAGCGTCAGGGCCGACATCGCCTCGTTCATCTCGATGTCGGCGCCGTCGCCCCAGCGTTCCGCCAGTTCTTCCACGGCGTCGGCCGTCAGCGCCACAAAACTACGCACGCGGTTCGCCTGAAAGGCCGGCTGCATCAGGCGGCGCTGACGGCGCCACAACGCGCCCTCGCTGGTCACCAGCCCCTCGCCCAGCAGCCCCTTCAGCCGGTGGTGAAAGGGTGAGCGGACGTAGTTGGCGGCGTTGTCCTGAAGCACTCGGCGGATCAGGTCCGGATGATTGACCAGAAAGACCGGCGCGCGCATCGGCAAGGCTAGCCGCACCACATCCCCATGCGCCCGCGCCGCATCCTGAAACGTGCCCAGCGGATCGCGTTTCAGATCGTTCAGGATCCCCAGAAACGGCACCCCGCGCTGCACCGGCGGTTTGCGCAGGGCAGTTTCGGACCGTGTTCCGGCTAGGCTGGACATGGGAGCGTCCTCTCGAGATTGTCTGTTGAAGGGCGGCAACCAAACGGTGCGGTCGATACTCCATTCTCGTCAACGGCGCAGCGGCACCCCGCGCGCTGCACATTGACGCAGGAATGGTCTACCCTTCCCATCCACCAGCACTCAGCTACAAGAATACGAACAGGGGCTTCGCTTCATGTCCGATCACCCGCCCGCCAGCCTCATGCGGGCCGAGGCGCTCTCGTCCCCCGACCGGATCGCGGCGCAGCTCGCCGTCAACGCGCCCCGCCTCGCTCGGCTGGCCGAGACGCTGCGCGCCCGTCCGCCGGCCTTCGCGGTCACGGTGGCGCGCGGCAGCTCCGGCCACGCCGCGAACTACGCCCGCGCCCTGTTCGAATCCGCGCTCGGCCTCGTCACCGGGCCGGCGGCGCCCTCCTCCGTCACGCTCTACGGCGCCCATCTGCGGCTGAAGGACGCGCTGGTCCTGACCGTCTCGCAGTCGGGCCAGAGCCCCGACCTGCGCGCCGTGGTCGAGCACGCGCGCGATGCCGGCGCCGTCACGCTGGCCCTGGTCAACGAGGAAGCTTCCCCCCTCGCCCAGGCCGCCGAACATGTCCTGCCGCTGCTGGCCGGTCCGGAACGGTCGGTCGCCGCGACCAAGAGCTTTCTGTGCAGCCTGTCCGCCGCCGCCTCGCTGGCCGCCGCGTGGCGGCCGGATCCGGCGCTCGACGGCGCGCTCGCCGCCCTGCCCGACCGGCTGCGCCAAGCCGCCTCCGCCGACTGGTCGGCGGCCCGCCCGGTGCTGGCC
>JAEZID010000368.1 GCA_023416195.1 Pseudomonadota bacterium
CGCCGCATCAGCGCCGTGACCGGCTGCGCCAGAACCCCGGCGCCGCGTTCGGTCAGCGCGCGCACCACGTCGTGGTCGGACAGCACCCCCACGACCGTGTTGCCCTCGGTCCGGCACACGTCCTTGACGACCAGACCATCGGTGTCCTCCGCCTTCAGAAGGCGCAGCGCCACCTCCACCGTCTCGTTCACCCGCACCGTGCCGATGCGGGTGCCCTTGCCGCGCAGAATGTCATCGACGCGCATGGCGGCCTCCCTACTGCGCGGCGACGGCGGGGGTGGGTTCGACGGCGGCGGGGTGCGGGCGGCTGTACAGCCCGGCCACCTCGCCGCGCTGGCGCACCAGCGCCAGCACCACGTCGATGCTCGGCGTCGCCACCCCGACCAGACGGCCCATCTCCTGCACCACCGACAGCAAGGCGTCGATCTCCATCGGCCGCCCGCGCTCCAGGTCCTGCAGCATCGAGGTCTTGTGCGCCCCCACCGCCCCGGCCCCGTTGATCCGCCGCTCCACATCGACCCGGAAGCGCACCCCGATGCGCTCGGCGATCGCCTGCGCCTCCAGCATCATCGCCTTGGCCACCGCCCGCGTCCCCGGATCGGCGCAGATCACCTCCAAGGTCGCGTGGGTCAGCGCGCTGATCGGGTTGAAGCACAGGTTGCCCCACAGCTTCAGCCAGATCTCGTCACGGATGCGCTCCAGCACCGGCGCCCGCAGGCCCCCCGCCGCCATCGCCTCGGACAGCGCGCTGACCCGCGCCGACGTGCTGCCGTCCGGCTCGCCGAGCGGGAACTTGTCGCCGTAGATGTGCTGGATCACCCCCGGCTCGACCACCTCGGTCGCCGGGTAGACCACGCAGCCGATGGCGCGCTCCGGGCCGAAGCCGTCCCACTGCGCGCCGCCCGGATCGACGGTCTCCAGCCGCCGCCCCTCGAAGGCGCCGCCGGTCTTGTGGAAGTACCAGTAGGGAATGCCGTTGACCGCCGTGACCACCGCCGTGTCCGGCCCGAGCAAGGGCCGGATGGCCGGCACCGCCGCCGGCACCGAATGCGCCTTGAGCGCGATGATGACGTAGTCCTGCGGCCCCAGCTCGGCGGCGTTGTCGGTGCAGCGCGGGCGCACCACGGTGTCCTCGTCCTGGGCGAGCAGGCGCACGCCGCGCTCGCGCATGGCCGCCAGATGCGCGCCGCGCGCCACCAGGCTGACCTCGGCCCCGGCCTGGTGCAGGCGCACCCCCATGAAGGCGCCGATCGCGCCGGAGCCAAAGATGCAGATCTTCATGCCGCGTCCCTCCCACTGCTGCCGCGCTGCGTTGGTTGGCACCGAACCATTCCCGAGAAGCCGCCCCCGGACCGTGGGGTTGGTTCGCCCGGAGTGGTTCGCTGGGGCATCCATCGGCCCCGCCAACGAATACTGAGTTTGGTATACCATATGCCAAGTGTCAACAGCCTGCGGAGGCGGAAGTCAACATTCAGTGGAGGGCATTCGGCGGTGGTAGAGGAACGGATGGGCCGGCGCCTTTCCGGCCGTCTGCGCAACCCGGCCATGCGCCGTGGGGCGTGTGACAATCGCGGCGGCATGATCGGTGTCAACGAAAACGCCCGGGCCGTTCCTAGAATGGGTCCGACTTGCGAAGGAAACCCGTCATGACCGGCCCCGCCAACGATCTTTCCTACACCGAACAGCTGGCTTGGGAGCTGTGCGGCGACCGCTTCGCCGCCCTGGCGCCGGACCACCGAGGCGCGGTGTGCGCCATGTTCGACGACATCATGGACCAGGAAGGCATCGAGGCGCTGACGCCCGCGCGAGTCGACACGATCATCGCCTACACCGCCACCCACCTGTCGGACGCCGCGTAACCGCGCCGCCGGACCTCCGCCGTCCCCAACAAAAAACGGGGTATTCAGGGAAGATCTGGCGCCCGACACCGTTATCTCCCAGGCATACATTTGTTCGGGAGATTCGGTGATGAAGAGTTTCGTGACGGCTTGCGGCCTCGCCGCTCTCTTGGCCGGAGGCACCGCCTTCGCCCAGAGCACCACCCCGGCCACGCCCCCCACCGCCCCGCCCCCGGCGGTCGCGGCGGATGGCCAGCTTGACCCGGCGCTGGCGCGCATGACCTCCAGCGACCTCAAAGATCGGGACATCTACGGCAGCGACGGCAAGGAAATCGCCGAGATCGAAAGCGTCGTCCGCAAGGGCAATCAGATTTTCGTCGTCCTCGACGTCGAGGACAACCCGAAAGAGGTTGTCCTGCCGCTGAACCGTCTGCGCATGCAGCACGACCGGATCAGCGTCGATATGACGAGGGAGCAGCTCCTGGCCCAGGAGGAATGGAAGAAAGGCCCGGAATACCAGGAGATCAAGGGCGCTCTGAACTAACCATTTCCCCAATGGTGGGAAGGGGCGCCGAGACGACCCCATCCCGCCATCACGACCCGGGCTATTCGAGGACACTCCCATGACTTCGCTGTACCATGTCATCCGGCATGCGGATGGCCGCGCCTTCTACGACGGCGCCCCGCTGACTCTGGCGGACGCCCAGCTCATGCTCAACGACGCCATCCTCGACGGCAAGGTGGAGGTGGGGTCGTTTCTGCACGTCGAGACCGACGAACTGCTCATCCAGCCCCCCGAAGCCGATCCGGGACTTCTGAACGCGTCCTGACCCGCACCCAGCCGCCCGCGATCCCCCTCAGCGCGCCACATACCAGTCCGCGCGGTGGTTGAACGCGACGAAGGCGTTCAGGACGGCCGCACCGATCATCGAGGCGATCAGCGCCTGAAGATCCAGCACGAAGGCCGCCGCGGAAAAGATGACGACGTCGAACAGGGCTTGCAGCCAGCCGGCGCGGAAGCCCGTCTTTTCCTGCACATAATAGGCGAGGATGCCGACGCCGCCGCCGCTCGACCCGTGGCGGAACAGGCCGATCACGCCGATCCCGATGCAGAATCCGGCCAGCACGGCGGCCACATGGGGCTCCAGCAGGCGGTAGCCGATGACGCTGGGGAACAGGCTGGACAGGACGGAGACGCCGGTCACCGCGATCAGGGAGCGCGCCGTGAATTTCCAGCCGATCCGCGCGATGGCCAGAAGGTAGAAGGGTAGATTGATCAGGAAGAACAGGATGCCGAACTTCACGCCGGTCGCGTACGAGATCACGAAGGCCAATCCGGCGGCCTGCCCGGTGATCAAGCCGGCGGCCTGAAGAATCGAAATCCCAAAGGACGTCATTATTATGCCAAAAAGCTGCCCCTGCGCGTTGTCGAAAGCACTGTGGGCCGGCTTTTGAATTCCAAAAGTTTCTTTCTCGGGAGAAGCCGATATCGTTTCGCTGAGTTCCGCGGCCATCCCAGGTGCCTTTTCCACAACTGTTGTTCGTCCTGAACTCGGACGATACTTCACCGACTCTCGCCGCGTCTATTCCATTCCAACCGAAAGCGGCCCAACCGCAAGGACCGCCCCACGGCACCAGCGCAGAAAGGTCATTTGACGGGCCGTTCCCGCCCCGCTACCGACGAGCCCGGATCCGGTGGAGGCAGGGAGAGACGTGAACGGTCGCCTGGACGACGAGACACGACGCGTGGTCGGGTTGCTGGCGCAGGTGTCACGGCAGCTGCTGGCCCACGGCGTCACCGATGCGGAGGCGTTCGCCGACGCGCTGCACGCCGCCCTTAAGACCGGGTCCCCGCTGCCTCTGGACCGGGCTGCCCACGCTTTCGCCACGCTCGCTCCCGAATGGCGGCGGATGGTCATCGACACGCTGAACGCCGCTATCCAGCGCGGCCTTTCCCCGTCGCCGCCCCCCGACGACCGGCCGGAGCCGGAAAACACCTTCTGGAGCCTTCTGCCCGTCCTGCAACCGAGCGGCATCACCGCCCGCGACCGGCTGCTCGCCGAGCGCGACCACGCGAACGATCGTTCTAAGACGTTCGGAAGGACCCCTTGATTTATGACGAGTCTCCGAATGATAGCGGGAAAGAACGGGCGCGCGTCCCCACATCGAAAGTAGAGGACTCTCAAGGACGAACGCCCATGCCCAAGGATGCCGTGATCAGCGATGCCGCCATGTGGGAAGCCAGCATCGTCACCTGGCTGCGCGCCAACGTGGGGGAAGACCCGGCGCACGACCTCGACCACCTGCAACGGGTTTGGCGCACCGCGAAGGCGCTGGCATCGACCGAGACGCTGACCTCTCCCGGCACCAGCGTGAACATGCTGGTCGTGCTGGCCGCCAGCCTGCTGCACGACATCGTGAACGTGCCCAAGGACCATCCGGACCGCAGCCGGGCTTCCCGCTTGTCCGCCGACCTCGCGGACGCCCTGCTGCGCGACATGGGCTTTCCGGAAGACCTTCTGCCACCCACCCGCCACGCCATCGAGGCGCACAGCTATTCGGCCGGGATCGAGCCGCTGACCATCGAGGCCAAGATCGTCCAGGACTCCGACCGGCTGGAAAGCCTCGGCGCCATCGGCATCGCGCGCTGCTTCGCCACCTCCGGCCTGATGAAGCGGGCGCTGTTCCACGGCGAGGATCCGCTGGCGCAGACCCGCCCGCTGGACGACCTGCAATACGCGCTGGACCATTTCGAGGCCAAGCTGTTCCGGCTGCCGGAAACCATGCAGACCATGGCCGGCCGGGCCCGCGCGCTGGAGCGGGCGAACTTCCTGCGCGCCTTCCGGACGCAGCTTCTGGCGGAGATCGCCGGGGACTCCTGACCCCGAAGCATGGGTGGATTCCTGCCCTTCCGATCAAGATCGCTGGACAAACGCCGCGCCACTGCCCAATTTCCCTGCCCGTTTTGTAAATGCAGCGAGGAGCGGACGGAGTGTCCCTTTCCCAATCGGGCAGCGCCCCCATTGATCCGAAAACCGAGGCCCGGCGTCTCTTGACCGAAGCCATCACCAGCTACCTGCAACTGTGCAAGGATCTGGCGGCGGCGACCGAGCGGGCCACGGCCATGAGCGGCAGCACCGACAGCGCGGCTCGGCGCAGCGCCTACCAGACGCTGACCGAACTGGGCGATCAGGTCCGGCTGGCGCAGCGCCGGCTCACCAACACCGCCCGTCAGGCCCGCAAGGTGATGCCGCTGGCCGACATCGAGGACGTGGCGAAGAAGCTCGACAAGCGCGACACGACCGAGAGCGCCGCCGTCCTGGTGAAGGCCGCCCTGGCCGGCTGATGCCCTCAGGCTGATGCTCATCTCCACAAAGCCCTTCTCCTGACCAGGGGAGAAGGGCTTTGGGCGGACCAGCACCGCCTTACGAGCCAACCCGCAGCGCCGCGCGCACCGACCGCGCCAGGTCGCGGTCGCGGTAGGGTTTGACCAGCATCTCCGCGCCCGGCCCCTCGGCGTCCTCGCCGCCCACCCCATGCGCGTAGCCGGACGCGTACAGCAGCTTCAGCCCTGGCCGAAGCCGCAGGCCCTCGCGCGCCAGCTCCATCCCGTTCATCCCGCCGGGCATGATGATGTCCGTGAACAGCAGGTCCACGCGCGGGGTGTCGCGCAACAGCTCCAGCGCCTGCGGACCGTCCGCCGCCTTCAGCACCGTGTAGCCGAGATCCTGCAGGGTCAGCGCGGCGACGTCGCGCACGTGCTGCTCATCGTCCACCACCAGGACCACCTCGCCCTGCCCCTTGAGGGCATCGTACGGCGCATCGTCGCTCGGGCTTCCCGCCGCCTCCGCGCTCCGCTCCGTTTCCGCCTCGTCCGGCGCGCAGGGGATGTAGAGGTGGAAGGTCGTGCCCCGCCCGACCTCGCTCTCCACCCTGATGACGCCGCCGGACTGCTTCACGAAGCCGTGGATCATGCTGAGGCCGAGACCGGTGCCCTTGCCGACCTCCTTGGTGGTGTAGAAGGGCTCGAAGGCGCGCTCCAGCACCTCCGGCGCCATCCCCGATCCGGTGTCCGACACGCTGAGGCACACGTACTTGCCGGGCTTCAGGTCCAGATCGGCCGGAGCCGGGGCCGCGTCCTCATCCACCGTCACCGTGGAGGTCTCGATGGTCAGGCGCCCGCCGCCCGGCATGGCGTCGCGGGCGTTGATCACCAGATTGAGCAGCGCCGATTCCGCCTGCGTCCGGTCGACCAGCGCC
>JAEZID010000415.1 GCA_023416195.1 Pseudomonadota bacterium
GTAGGCCCCGAAGCGGAACCGTCCGACGAAGGCCCCCGTCATCAGCGCCGGCGTGATGATGGCGAACATCATCTGGTAGACGAACACCATGATGAAGGGGATGTCCGGCCCATTGGCCGGGTTGGGGCTGATGCCCACATGATACATGCCGAAATAGGTCGCGATGTTGCCGATGATCCCGCCGATGTCGGGCCCGAAGGCAAGGCTGAAGCCGCCGAACACCCAGATCAGCCCGACCACGCCCATGCAGACGAAGTTCTGGATCATGATCGACAGGATGTCGCGCTGCTTGACCAGCCCTCCGTAGAACAGGGCGAGCGCCGGGGTCATCAGGCACACGAGTGCGGTGCACAGGAGTATGAAGGCTGTGTTTCCCGCGTTTATACCTTGCATGGCGGTTCCCTCGCTAGGTGCCGAGCGGCCCGGGTTGGGCGGATTGGGGTGGGCGAACGGAGCGGCCGCCGCCCGTCACGGAACGGCGTCGGAAGGCTGCGGACGACGCTCCTTCTCCGCCGGGACTATGCTGCCGATCCACAGGATGGCGCCGGTGACCGGCTTGTGGGGATGCGGGACCAGATTCTGCCTCGGGGCAGTGAACAGGTACATCGTCAGCACATAGGGGGCGGTGAAGGACGGAATGCCCGCGGGCGCCACGAGGACGTCGAGCGCGCCCACCACGAACACGGTCAGCACCGTCGCCAGCAGCGCGTAGACGAGGACCTTCGGCGACGGGCTGAGGAAGATGACGCCGACCGCCATCGCGGTCAGAACCGGGCTGAAGCCGTAGAGACCCTGGCTGACCGAGGCCGGATTGGCGCCCATCGCCATCGACACCACCATGGCGATCAGCGATCCGGCGACGGCGGCAAGCCCCGCCGGCACCGAGGCGATGAAGATGCCGATCAGGATGATGACGCCGCTGATCCAGCTGCCGAGCAGGTAGACCTGACCGATGTTGCGGAAGAAGATCTCCACGAGTTCCAACGGCGCGGGCAGCGCCGCGAGGCCCTGCACATAGTCGGTCGGAAGCTTCGGCGGGGAGCCCGTCACATGCAGCGTGCCGAACGAATAGGCGCAGGCGACCAGCAGCCAGCCGGTGAGAACGAACGGCCCGGTGGAACCGGGGATCCCCCACTTGTCGGTCAGCGTCGCGCTGAACGCGGCGGTGACGACCGTGCTGGCGGCGGCGCCGACGACGACCAGCACCCAGAGCTGGGGAGACGCGGCGATGAAGGTCGGCAGCGCCGCGCCGACGAGCACGCCGTTGAAGCCATAGAGGCCGGACGAGACCGATTTCGGGTCGCAATCCATCACCCTGGCCGTGAAGGTCGCCACCACCACGCCGACCGCCGCGCCGATGGTGGTCGCCCAGACCCCCGAATCGTAGGAGGCGTAGGCTATCGCCACGAAGATCAGCACCCCGGTCAGGGCGTTCTCCATGAAGAAGACCTGGCTGGTGCCGCGCAGCGCCTGGATGGCGAAGTTCGGATGTTCGTCGGTCATTCACCGCTCCCACGGGTCAGCGCCACAGGAATTCCTCCGGCAGGGTGCGTCCGCGCGCCTCCTCGCGGACGATGCGCCAGAACCGGCGCACCTCCCGGCGCACGTCGTAGGTTTCCACCCCCACCGCGCGCAGCATGAGGCCGGCGTCGTTCGGCAGGCGGCAGACGCCGGAGATCGCCCGTGGCGCCCCGCCGGCGAAATTGGTGCCGAACCGTTCCCGGATGCGGGCGGCGACCGGCGGCGGCGTCAGGCACAGCACGTTGGCGAAAACGTCGTAGCCGCGCATGACGCCGGGATAGTCGACGGTCGGATCGTCCTTCCCGATCAGGATCTTCTCGGCGAACAGCTTGCGCCCGCAGGGCCGCCGCACCGCGACGGCGGTCGACAGCAGATCGAAGCCGAACCGCTCGTCCGCGCGGTGATGCTTGCGCCCGGCCAGGACCATCTCGCCATAGAGCAGCGTGGCGTCGTCCGCGACGACGATGTCGGTCTGGCCGATGAAGCGGGCGTCGCGGTAGAGGATGGTGACGTCGGGCAGATACTCCAGATAGGCCCCGCTCTCCAGCGTCACGCTCTGGTGCTGGGACGCGTAGTTCGCGTCCATGCGGTGGACGCGGTTGGCGCCCTGCGAGGTGACGTGGGCGCAGGCCCCCGCGCCGACCGTGATGTCGATCGTGTAGCGGTCGCCCTGGAGGATGCCGCCGCCGACCGAGATGATCGCGCAGATCGGCAGTTCCGGCATCGCCTCGTCCCAGTAGAGCGCCTGCTGGACGAGCAGCGGCGCCACGCGGTAGAGGTCGTGCAGGACCGAGCGCCCGTCGCGCAGGGAGAAGCCGAGGCGCAGCTCGCCGACCTTTCCGGGCGCGGCGGCGCGCATCTGCGCCGGTTCGGCCTTGAAGCCGCGCAGCTCGCGCGCCGCGTCCAGCCGGTCGAGTTGCTCGTGCAGCGCCATGGTGTCAGGCACTCGCCTTGGCGGGGTCGGTGACGGCTGGACCGGCGGCCGGCAGGTCGAACAGCGCCATGTCGAGGATGAGGCGGACCAGTTCGTCGATGCCCTCGCCCGTCTTGCAATTGGTGAAGATGAAGGGCTTCTTGCCGCGCATCAGCCGGGAGTCACGCTCCATGACCTCGAGGCTTGCCCCGACATAGGGAGCGAGGTCCTTCTTGTTGATCACCAGTATGTCGGACTGGCAGACGCCCGCGCCGTTCTTGCGCGGGATCTTGTCGCCCGCCGCGACGTCGATGACGTAGATGTAGAAGTCCGCCAGCGCCGGGCTGAAGGTCAGCGTCAGGTTGTCGCC
>JAEZID010000424.1 GCA_023416195.1 Pseudomonadota bacterium
CTGTTCGGCGGCGGCGTCAGCTATTCCGGGATGGATCCGCCCGGCCTGCGCCTGACGATGCGGTCCAAGATGCTGGCGGTCTTCCCGCAACTGCGCGAGGCGGCCATCGACCATTTCTGGGGCGGCCGCGTCGCCATCACCGTCAACCGCATGCCGCAGGTCGGCCGCCTGACGCCGACGACCTTGTTCGCCCACGGCTATTCCGGCCACGGCGTGGCGCTGGCCGGCATGGCGGGCCGCGTGATGGCCGAGGCGATCCGGGGCACGGCGGAACGCTTCGACGTGTTCGCCCGCCTGCCGCACCAGCCCTTCCCCGGCGGGCGGCCCTTCCGCACGCCGGCGCTTGTCCTCGCGATGCTCTGGTTCCGGCTGCGCGATCTGCTGTAATGTGCCGTCGCCTCACCGGAGGGGGGAGCGACATTCGACCGCACCTCCGATCCCCGGCGAACGCATAGTCTGCTCCGATAATAACCCGAACGGCCCGCCGACCATGACCGACGCTCCCGACACCCCCACCGGCATCGACCCGGCCGCCTTGGCCGCGACGCCAGAGGGCGAAGCGCCGGCCCCCATGCGGGACACGCATTTCGATTTCGAGCACAAGGTGTTCAGCCTGTCGGGCGCCTTCTTCTGCCTGGATCCGGGAAGCAAGCAGCCGGTCCTGAACATCCTGCTGGGCGACCTGAAGGCGGCGCTGCCCTTCGTGACGTTGCAGGAATCCTTCCAGATCCCGGACGACAGCCACGACGCCCGCCTTCTGGAGGTCGTGACGAAGGGCCTGAACTATGTGAAGCAAATCCGCCCCGGCGAGCAGATTCCGGGCGAACTGCTGGACGGCCGCGCCTCCTGGGCGGTGGAGGACAAGCACCGCCTGATCGCCAAGGGGCGACTGACGGTTCAGCTCGTCTCCTGGATCACCGGCAGCGAGGTGATCGTCGTGGACGCCGACGAGTTGGAACAGATCGTCGAGGATCCCCAGACCAAGCAGCGCCTGAAGACCGCCTTCATCGAGATCGCGGCCAAGCTGGGCATCACCGAGAACGCCGAACAGTTCCTGGCCGACCGCATCGACGACCTGACGCAGGAACTGTCCTACATCGAGGCGCTGCGCGACCGCTTCAACCACATCCGCGGCATCAGCAACGGCCTTACCAAGCTCGGCCAGTTCTACCGGACCGACCGCACCTTTTGCAGCGAGATCGCCCGCATGCAGGGCCTTCTGGGCAAGCCGCTGAAGGAATACGACGCAATCTTCGAACAGGCCGACGCCCAGACCGGCGAGATCGTCGGCGCGCTGAAATCGTTCGACACGACGGTCCGCTTCATCCGCAAGATCCGCGACGACCTCCGCACCCGCCTTTTGGAGTGGGAGGAACTGCTGCAAGCCTGGGACAGCACTCCCATCGAAAAATCCCCCGCCGCCGAGCAGCTGCAGAAGCAGACCTACCGGTTCCTGGCCAACCGCTTCATCGAAACCAAGGTCTGGACCCGCCGGTAACGTCGCGCACCGGTGGCTCAACCGACGTCCCGCAGCAAAGCCCCCTGCCCCAGCAACACCCTTTGCACGGCCCCCGCCGCGACGTCCCGTGTCCGTGCCCTGCTCCTCGCGGCCATGGCGGCGCAGACGCCGGCGGCCTGCCCGGTCGCCATGCAGGTCGGCGTGACCCGATAGGACGAATGGGCCTCGTGGCTGCCGGAGATGCAGCGCCCGGCGACCAGAAGATTCTCCATCCCCTTGGGGATCAGCGCCCGCAGGGGCACTTCGTACCACTCGCCGGAGGGCACGCGCTTCAGGACGGTCCCCTTCCCCGTCGGGCTGTGGATGTCAACCGGGTATGTGCCGCGTGCCACCGCGTCATCGAACTTGGCGGCGCCCAGCACGTCGTCGGCCGTCATGTAATAGTCGCCGACGATCCGGCGGGTCTCGCGCACCCCGACTGCGGTCCCGGTCTGGCAGTTGTAGGCGCGCTCGAATCCCGGCACGTATTTCCGCAGGAACGCGGCGATCTGCGCCGCCTGCCGGTGGCTCTCCCACTCGGCCCGCGTCAGGTCGAAGACGTTCGTCCCCAGAACCCCGGTCACCCGTGTGCAGTTCAGCGCGACCTCGCCCGGATGGGTGGTGGCGAAGAACAGGATGTCCTCCCGCGTCAACGCCAGGTCGCCGTTGGCGGTCGCCTTGGACACGAGGTCCCACAGCCCGTGCACGCCGCGCCATTGCGTCGGGTTGCCGTGGACGAAGTCGGAAAAGGCCGTGTGGTCGAACCCGACCATGCGGAACATCAGCGTCATGGGCTGGGTCAGCCCGTCCTCCTCCCGGCCGACCTCGTACTCGCACCCCGCCAGCGCCGCGATGTCGCCGTCCCCGGTGCAGTCGATGATGACGTCGGCCTCGATCACCACCGGGCCGGACTTGGTCTCGAACACCACGCCGTTCGGCCGCCCCTTCTCGCCCAGCACGGTCGAGGCGAAGGCGTGCAGCAGCACCTTCACCCCCGCCTCGTCCAGGATCTCCTGGGCGGTGACCTTCAGGAGCTCCGGGTCGAAGGGCACGGTGAAGCCGGTGTCCGGCGAGGGCGGGATCGCCCCGTGGCTGGCGTAGAGCCGCCCCAGGAACACGGCCAGGGCGCCGCCGACCACCGGCTCTCCCGGCCCGTGGTCCTGCGGCATCAGGGCGGTGTTGTCCACCACCGCGACCGAGCCGCGTTGCGTGTAGAAGCTCATCCAGGGCATGACCAGCGCCGCCGTGGCGTTGCCGCCCAGGAAGCCGTAGCGCTCCACCAGCACCGTGTCGGCGCCGGCCTGCGCCGCGCCGATGGCGGCGCCCATGCCGGCCGGCCCGCCGCCGACCACGAGGACGTTGCACCGCCCGGCCTTCAAGGCTTGCCGGGGCGGCAGCGTGACGGTTTCCGGATCGCTGGGACAGGTCAGAAACGGCACTTTCGCATTCCTCCGCTCATGCTATCGCAACATCGTCGCGCGCATCGTGGGGACGGACCGTCTGGACGGCGAGCGCCACGGTGCGGCGGGCGCGGTCCTGAAGATCGGGCACGCGCTGGCGCAGCAGCGCCCTCTGTTCGGCGCGGTTGTCCCAAAGCCGGTCGAGGTCGGCCAGGAAGGTCCCCGCCGTGGTGTGCCCGGCCATGGCGCGCGGCTCCAGGCCCAGCGAGGCCAGGAAATCCCAAACCTTCGATGCGTAGGGCAGCGCGATCAGCGGCGTTCCGGTGATGGCGGCGAAGATCAGGAAATGCAGCCGCATGCCGATCGCCAACTCGAAATGCTCCATCAGTCCGATGATCTGGCGCGGCTTGTACTGGTACTTCAGCAGATGGGCGCGTTCCGGCAGGGTCATGCGGCCCATCACCCGGTGCGCTTCCCGCACGTCGGCCCGCTCCATCGGCACGAAGACCACGTCGGCGCCGAACCGCTCGACGATGAAGTCCGCCGCCTCGGCCAGCAGCTGGTGGTACGCGGTCTCCGACAGGTCCGGCGCCGCCGCCCCCTGCTCGCGCACCGACAGGCCGACCAGCGGACGGTCCCTCGGGATGCCGGCCTCGGCCAGCATGGTGTCGGTGAAGGGTTCCGGCTCCAGCAGCAGGGCGGGATCGGCGGTGACCGTCACCGGCACGTTGACGCCGATCTCCTCGATCAGGCGCTTGGCGCTCTGCTCGCGCACGGTGATCCCGGCCATGCGGTCAAGCCCTTCCCGCACCGCTTCCCGCTCCACCCGGTCCTTCAGCGGCCCGACTCCGATGGCGAAGGTGTAGGTCGGGATGCCGAAATCCTGGGCGATGATCACCTCCCGCAGATAGGTCTGGGCCTCGCTGTCGTACAGGATGCCGCCGCCGCCCAGCAGCAGCAGGTCCAGCCGCGCGACCTCCGGGGTGATCTCGTCCCGCATGGCTTCCCGCGGGTTCAGCACCCGGTCCACCGCGTGGTGTTCCCGCGTGTGCTGGGCGTTGCGGGTGAACACCACCACCTCCACCCCCGGCACCGTGGCGCGCAGCTGCGCCACCGCCGAGGTCAGGATCGCTTCGTCCCCAAGGTTCAGTCCCCCATACGATCCCGAAATGCCTATGACCGTCATAACGCGCTCCCCCAAAAGCGTCTTGCCCAGCAACCCCGCCCCACCGGCGAAGGTTCCCCAAACATCGCCGCTCCTCCGGGGTTATTCTCTGGTCGAACCACCTGAGGAACCGACGGTCCCCCGATGACGAAGCTGGAGTTGTTTCTCGACCTCGACGGCGTGCTGGCCGACTTCGACCGCGGCGTGAAGGCCGTGACCGGCAAGCGCCCGGAGGAATTGCCGATGAAGGTCATGTGGCGGGAGCTGTCCCGGCACCCGGACTTCTTCGGCACGTTGGAGTTCATGCACGACGCCCAGGACCTCTGGCGCTTCTGCGAGCCCTTCGAGCCGACGATCCTGACCGGCCTGCCGCTGGGGTCCTGGGCGCCGGAGCAGAAGCGGCGCTGGGTCGCCCACATGCTGGGCTCGCACGTCCGCGTCATCACCTGCATGGCCCGCGACAAGCACCGCTACGGCGGCCCCGGCAAGGTGCTGGTGGACGACCGCGAGAAGGCCCGCGAACCGTGGGAGTCCGCCGGTGGCCGCTTCATCCTGCACACCGGCGCCAAGACGTCCATCGAAGCCCTCAAGTCGCTCGGCTTCGCCGGGTGACGCGGAGACGCGGCCCGGAATCCCTGCGAGTCGCGGGTTCCCGGGCCGCGGTGCCGGCTCCGCACCCGGGCCGGCGCGGGCTCCGCCGCCGCCTTGATGCATACGGGCCACAGTTCCGGCAAGAAGTCGGACCCTGTAAAACACCCCAGGTTGCCTTGGGCGCCTTGGCTCTTGTGCGGATGGTTTCCTTCTGCCAATAACACGGAAAAATCCGCAATCAATCCAGCCCATGGAGTTGTGCATGAACCAGGCCGAACTCATCGAAACCGTCGCCACCAGCGCCGGCATCAAGAAGACCGAAGCGGCCAAGGTCGTCCAGTCGGTGTTCGAGGGCATCTCCTCGGCGCTGGGCCGCGGTGAAGAGGTTCGTCTGGCCGGTTTCGGCATCTTCGAAGTGGCCGAGCGTGCCGCCCGCGAGGGCCGCAACCCGCGCACCGGCGAAGTCGTGAAGATCGCCGCCTCCAAGGCGCCGAAGTTCAAGCCCGCCAAGCAGCTGCGCGATTCGGTCAACGGCTGATACGCACCGGACCGCAGCGGAGCGCCGCAATGACCATCGAACCATCGGAACTGCAAGCGCTGACCGCGAAGGTCGTGGCGGCGTTTGTCGGCAACAACACGGTGGCGGTCGGCGACCTGCCGTCGCTGATCAGCAACGTTCAAGAGGCGTTCCGCGGTCTGGGCGAGGAGAAGGCCGCGCCGGTCAAGACCGAGCAGGCGCCCGCCGTGCCGATCAAGAAGTCGGTGACCCCCGATTACATCGTCTGCCTGGAGGACGGCAAGAAGCTGAAGATGCTCAAGCGGCATCTGAAGACCGTCTACGATCTGACGCCGGACGAATACCGCGCGAAGTGGAATCTGCCGCTGGAATACCCGATGGTGGCTCCGAACTACGCGAAGGCGCGCTCGGAAATGGCGACGAAGCTCGGCCTCGGCCGCAAGCGGGCCGTCCACGGCTGACGCCGGCGCAATCGGCTTCCCGATCGACGGGCGCACCTGACCGGTGCGCCCGTTTTTTATGACTCCGGAAGAGTCCGGTCGCCGTCGCCCAGGGCCCGCTGCATCAGCACGCCGTCCACCCAGCGGCCGAACTTGAAGCCGACCGATCTCAGCACCCCGGCCGGTTCGAAGCCGAGGTGCCGGTGAAGCCCGATGGACGCCGCGTTCCCGCTGTCGCCGATCACCGCAATCATTTGCCGGCACCCGGCTTCCGTGCAGCGGTCGATGATCTCCGCCAGCAACGCGCGCCCGATGCCGCGCCCGGTGCGGGCCGGATCGATGTAGATGGAATCCTCGACCGTGAAGCGGTAGGCGGTGCGCAGGCGATAGGGACCGGCGTAGGCGTATCCGGCGACCGCGCCGTCGACCTCCGCCACCAGATACGGGAACCCGCGCTCGAGCACGTCGTCCCGCCGCCGTCCCATCTCGTCCACGTCCGGAGGCACCTCTTCAAAGGAGGCGAGGCCCCGCAACACATGATGGGAGTAAATCGCCTGGATGCGATCCAAGTCCGACGCTCGACTGTCGCGAATGATCATGGGGAAACCCTGTGGCTTTCATCCAGGTTACCACGCCGGTTGCAACCCGCGCCAGACGACGGTTGCCGAAACGGCAACCAACGGCGCACCAAGGGCATTCCGGAAGAATGGGTGGTCGCATGGCAGTGCGCCCCCATTTCAAAATCCCGCGCCGCCCGTCTTCCCGGCGGGTTTCAAACGAGGCGTCGGGAGGCCGCTCCATGACGTTCGGCCAGGCACATTCCGCCGAAAGGCCGATTGAATTTGAGCAATATTTGGCTCTTTGGCCTAAACTGGCCAAATGGACAGGCCCAAAATCGCCCGTCTCCAAAACGTCAGACCTCCTCCGTGAACAACCACGACAAAGGTTCTCACTTTTGGAACAACTGTCACGGCTGTAGAATAGTCGGGACATACGACGAAAAATATTGTCGAAGAACCGTTTACAGGCTTGATCCAACTTGGGCATCCCGGCACATTATCGGTGTCTGACTGACGCGGTCCTGAAGAGTTTCGGTGAAATTCCATAAAACAATGGCCGAAACGATGAGCCCCCGCAGCGCTCATCGGCAGGATCGGACGTCACGGCTGACGGTGGAGAGTTGGAGAGAGGAGGCCTTGGAGTGCTCAAGAAACTCCTGACTGGCGAAAATGCCAGCCTGACCCGATACGTCGAAGAATCGAAGCGGTTCCCCATCCTCGCCCCGGATGAAGAGCGCGAACTGGCCGTTGCCTGGCGCGACCGCGGCAGCGCCCATGCGCTCGAACGTCTGGTCGGCAGCCATCTCCGGCTGGTCATCAAGATCGCGCGCGGCTTCGGCGGCTACGGCCTGCCCCTGGCCGATCTGGTGGCCGAAGGCAACGTCGGGCTGATGCAGGCCGCCCAGAAATTCGATCCCGGACGCGGGTTCCGCTTTGCGACCTACGCCACGTGGTGGATCCGCGCCGCCATCCAGGAATATATCCTGCACAGCTGGTCGCTCGTGAAGATGGGCACCACCGCCGCGCAGAAAAAGCTGTTCTTCAATCTGCGCCGCCTCAAGAGCCAGATGGAGGAGCTTGAGCAAGGCGACCTGTCGCCGGAAACGGTCACCGCCATCGCGACCGAACTGGATGTTCCGGAGTTGGAAGTGGTGGAAATGAACCGCCGCCTCTCCTCCAACGACAGCTCCCTGGACGCCACGCTGTCCAGCGACGGAGAGACCAACTGGCTGGAATTGCTGGCCGATGAACGGCCGACTCAGGAAAGCATGATCGCCGACGCCGATGAATTGGCTCTGCGGCGGCGCCTGGTCGGGCAAGCTCTGGAGCGGCTCGACGATCGCGAACGGCGCATCCTGTTCGAGCGTCGGCTGAAGGACGATCCCTCGACCCTGGAAGCCCTGAGCCAGCAGTTCTGCGTGTCGCGCGAACGGGTGCGCCAGATCGAGGTGCGCGCGTTCGAGAAGCTGCAAAAGGCTGTGCTGAGCGCCGCCCAAGCGCTGCGGCGTCCCGCTCACATGGCGGCGTAAACACGCTCGAGTCGCTTGTTCGACGGTCTCCAATAGCTTTCCACGCAAACAACCGGCGGCTGCCATACGGCGCCGCCGGTTGTTTTTGCGTCTGCAATGCACCTGCGACAATGGAGACTGTTTTCACAACTCTATCACCACACCATAGTAATGCGCCCGCAGTGGATTATTTTGCATTCTATACAAATCTTGCGTAAGCTGTCGCCGTCCTTTCGCCTGAGAAAGCCGCCCCATGTCGCATGCTGCCCAGACTCAGTCCATCCTCGACCGCATCTCGTTTCTGCGCATCGACGAAACCGGAAAGGCTGCTCTTCGGGAGTTTCAGCCTTATCTGGCGCAACGCATCGACCAAATCCTGGAGGATTTCTACGGCTACCTGCGCACGATCCCGCAGGTTTCGCACCTCCTGGTCAACCCGGCGACGGTCGGCCGCGCGCGCGACATGCAGAAGCAGCACTGGCTGAAAAACGTCTTCACCGGCACCTTCGACGACGCCTACATGGCGCAGGTGCTGAAGATCGGTCAGGCGCACCAGCGAATCGGCCTGGAGCCGCGCTGGTACATGGGCGCCTACTGCTTCACTTTGAACAAGCTGATCGACCTTGCCGCGCAGGTGTACCGCAAGAAGCCGGAAAAGCTGGCGCTGCTGTTGCAGTCGATCAACAAGGCCGTCTTCCTCGACATGGACCTCGCGACGTCCGTCTATGTCGATCTGAACACCGCCGCCATCATTTCCCGCGAGTTGGGCAGCACCGCCGATGCCTTCGAGCGCGAGGTCAAGGGCGTGGTCCATGCCGTGGCGAGCGCCGCGCAGACGCTTCAGGGCACCGCCCAGAAGATGAGCCGCACGGCCGAGGAAACCAGCGTCCAGTCCACCCAGGTGGCGGCGGCGGCCGAGGAAGCCTCCGTCAACATCCAGACGGTGGCGGCGGCGGCGGAGGAACTGACCGCCTCCATCGGCGAGATCAGCCATCAGGTGACCCAGTCCGCCGCCATCGCCAGCGAAGCGATGTCGCAGGCCGAGCGGACCAACAACACGGTGCAGGGCCTTGCGGACGCGGCCAGCAAGATCGGGCAGGTGGTGAAGCTCATTCATGACATCGCCAGCCAGACCAACCTGCTGGCGCTGAACGCGACCATCGAGGCGGCCCGCGCGGGCGAGGCGGGCAAGGGCTTCGCCGTCGTCGCGTCGGAGGTGAAGAGCCTCGCCAACCAGACCGCCAAGGCGACCGAAGAAATCAACGCCCAGATCGGCGCCGTTCAGGGCGCGACCCAGGAGGCCGTGGGCGCGATCCGCTCGATTTCCGAAACCATCTCGCGAATCAACGAGATCTCGACGTCCATCGCCACGTCCATGGAAGAACAGGGCGCCGCGACCACCGAGATCGCCCGCAACGTTCAGCAGGCGTCCATCGGCACCCGCGAAGTCAGCGAGACCATCGTGCGCGTCAACGGCTCGGCCGCCGACACCGGCAGCGAGGCGCGCAACGTGCTTGATGCGACCAACGAGCTGACCCGCCAGTCCAACACGCTGGGCACCGAAGTCGATCGCTTCCTGGCGCGGGTGCGCGCTGGCTGACCGGCACACCGATGCGGGCGCGCCTGACCGGCATCACGATTACGGTCGGCGCGCACGTCCTTTCCGATGTGCCATAGGGTCCGGTCACATCGTGCGGACGACTATGTCGCTCAAGGCCACGTTTTCGTCACGCGCAGCCTTCCGGACATCGTCAAGCGAGCGCCAATAGCTGCGCCCCGCCAAGGTCGTCACCGCCCCACCGCGCATGACGACGAAAAGCCCGGTGCGCCCAAGATTCACAACTCTCATCATGGCTGTGCCCTCCACCAATCCAGACGATTTTATATAAAAGTTTTAGATCGCCGGGGTTGTTTTAGACTTTATCGTCCCTCGTTTAGACGCTTACCAAAACACGCCAAGGCTGTCAACGCGGGCTTCTGCTGTATGCCCTTGGCCTCATTTCAACAGACGGATCGCCAAAAGGCGGCACGATTAAATGTTTTCACCTTTGTGCCGCGCCGTCCTGCGCCAAATTATCGTTCTGGTTGATCACGCGCGCAACTGGTCGACCGAACTATTCCGTCCTGCGGTGGTATCCCGCCCGGTCAATGCCTTCCGAATCGACTCTATGACGGGTTTCCACCGGCCTGGGCAAGGCTGACGATAAAGGCGCATGGTCGGGTACCAAGGACTGTCGGGGCGTCCGTGCATCCAACGCCAATCCGCTTCGTGGTGGAGCATCGTCCAGACCGGCGCGCCCAGCGCACCGGCCAAGTGAGCGACCACCGTATCGACGGAAACGACGAGATCCAAAGCTGCGATCATCGCTGCGGTGTCGAGCGGATCCGTGCTGCGTGGGCCTCGGTCGCAGAACGGGAGTGGCCCGGCACGGTCCAGGGCCGTGCCCCGTTGCAGGCAGACCCAATCAATGTCCGGCACGCTCATCAACCGTTCGACCAGCGACGCCGGAAGCGACCGGTGCCCTCCGTCCCAATCGCCGGCCGCCCAGGCCAGCCCGACGGCCATCCGCCCCCGCCGCATCAGGCGCCCCGCCTGTTCGACCACGCGCGCGGCCTCCACCGCGAGATAGGGGACCGAAGCCGGCACGGTGCCGAGTGACGTGCGGAAGGCAAACGGCAATTCCATCAGCTCCGCCTGTACCGAAAACTCGGGCAGTCGCGCGTCGTCCGACAATGGAATCAGCGTCTCCACGCCGGGCAGGGTCGCGAGCAGGCCATGAACGGCTTCCGGCGCTTGGACCGTCAGCCGTGACGCCCGCCGCGCGACGAGCGGCAGATAACGGGCGAATTGCACGATGTCCCCAAGCCCGTGGTAACAGCGCACCACCACCGGCCGCCCATCGAACGGCGTGCCGTCCCACACCGCGCGCTGGTGAAAGGGCCGGTCGGATCGGTTGAAATCGGCGGGATTCGTCGCCGCGAGCACGTGCTCGCTGATGCTCCAGGCGGCCTCGAACTCTCCCAGCAGCATGTGCGCCTGCCACCGCTCGCCGCCGATGGTCAGCGGATCGATACCCAGCGTCATAACCCGATCATACAGATCCAAGCTTTCTCGAACCCGGCGCGCTCGCAACAGCGCCGCGGCCCGACCGAGCAGATCGACCGCTTCCGGCGGCCAGATGTCGTCCACGCGCCCTCTCCGTTCAGAAACCGACGCCGGATCAACGCGAACGGGCGTGTCCGGTTTCACACGGGAACGCCGTCCGGCCGATCGCCGTTCTCCCGGCAAAGGAATGAAGATCGGGAGGAACCATGGAGGGTGGCGCCACGAAGCAGGACGTTCTTACCCTGCCCGTCACGATCCGCTTTGCCCGCCGGAACGACCTGCCGGATTTGGAATGGTTCGGCCTGCACACCCCTCATCGGGAAATCCTGGCCAACGCGTACCGCATGCAGGAACGCGGCAGCGGCGCCCTGCTGGTGGCCGAGGTCAACGGCTTTCCGGCCGGCCAGCTCTGCATCGACTTCATCCGCAAGCGCCACGCGCGGCGGGCCACCCTGTGGGCCTTGCGGGTGTTTCAGCCGTTCCGCAAGCAGGGACTCGGAACGCTGTTGATGGCGATGGGCGAACGGACGGTGCTGGATCACGGCTTTCGCGAGGCCGAACTGGGAGTCGATCGCGACAACGCCGGGGTGCTCGCCTTCTACGACCGGCTGGGCTACGTGCCGTGCGGGACGGAGCGGGGCCGGTATTCCTACCGCACCCCGTCCGGGGAGTTCGTGCAGGTCCCCATCGACCAGTGGATCCTGAGCAAGCCTCTGGTGACCGACCCCGTCAAACGGATGGCCCATTCCTGAGGCGGCTACTCCGCCGCCATGGCGATCAGACGGGCGGGCCGGCGGCGCGGCAGGCGGATGCGGGCGCCATCCAGAATGCGGACGAGTTCCCGCGCGGAATCGGTCGCCATGCACAGGGCCACCATCGGAAGCCAGCGGTCGAGCACTTGGCTGGCCACGTCTTCCTCCCCCGCCTGCATGGCCGCCAAGGCGTCGAGCAGAGCCATTTCGTCCAAACCGATCCCGGAACAGGACGGGCAGCGGATCTCCGGCCGGCCGGCCTGCGAAACCGCGAAGGTGCCGAGCATCGCGAAAAGCGGCAGCAGGGCCGTGGCCGGCACGCCCGCGACCGAGAAGCCCGCCCTCATGGCGACCATGGCGCCGGCCGTGCCTTCGCGGAACCATTGCCGGAAACTGGTCAGGAGCGCCCGCTCCGCCGCCGTCAGGTCCGCCAGAGTCCAGGGCGACAGGCGCCCTTCCCCAACCGTTTCACACATGACCAACCCTTCCCGACATGATTGACGAAGGGAAACTAACGCAGATCGCCATCAATTGCGAGTCATTCTCATTTTCATATAAGCGACCGTGCGCCACAGGCTGGAACGCCTTCCCACCGTGACAATGTTGGGCCGGTGCCGGCCGGAAAGACTGGGTTAACCATAATGGCGAATCCTTCCCCTTGCTCGCAGCATGGAGCGTGGAAGGATGAAGCGGATTTTCGGACAGGCAATTCTTGGGCTGATGGCGGCGGCAGCCGTTCTAGCGACGGCGACCACGGCCACCGCGCAGATCCGGTTGAACGCGGCCTATGGCGAGGGCACCCTTCTCGGCCCCTCCCAGGCCAGGGGCGCCGTGGTCTGGAGCCATGGCCGCTCGATCGAGGTCGAGGATTCCAACGCCCCGACCCCCTCTTACATGAAGGCGCTGCGCGACGCCGGCTGGGACGTGTACCGGCTGGACCGCATGCGGGTCAGCGACACCTTGCCCAACAGCTCCCGCGCGCTGGCCGGCCACGCCGACCAGTTGAAGGAGCGGGGATACCGGCGCGTGGTGCTGACCGGCCAGTCATTCGGCGCGTTCATCTCGCTGATGGCGGCGGGACAGACGGAGCGGATCGACGCGGTGATCGGCACGGCGCCGGCCGCCTTCGGGAATTTCTCGGAGGCGTACGACAGCTTCCGCGACAACGCCAGCCAGCTCTGGCCGATCCTGCGCAACGTGCGCAACGCGCGGGTCATGCTGTTCTTCTTCCACGGCGACGACTTCGATCCGGGCGGGCGCGGGGAACAGGCCCGCAACGTCCTGGCCTCGCGCGGGCTTCAGCATCTGGTGGTGGATCAGCCGGCCCTTCTGACCGGGCATGGAGCCGCCAACACCGGCCTGTTCGTCCGCCGGTTCGGGTCCTGCATCGTGCGCTTTGCGGAAGCTCCTCCGCAGCCTGGCGATCCGTCCTGCGACGAGGCTTGGGGCCGCACGCCGAGCCCCGACCTGTTGCAGGCGGCTCTGCCCAGTTCGCGGACCGGCGGTTCGGCGCCGGCCTCTCCGGCCCGGCCGTTCCTCGGCACCTGGTACGGCGCCTACATCAACGGCCGGGAGGTGGCCCTGTCGGTGGACCGGATCGAGGGTGACACGGTCTACGCCGACTATGTGCTGGGGCCGGGCATGGAGCCCGACCAGACCATCGAACGGGTCCGCCGCAAGGGCCGGATCGAGGGCGACGAGCTGGTCTTCGACGAGAAGGGCCGCAACACCCTGCGGTACAACCTGCGCTCGGACGGACGGATGGCGGCCATGTGGCTGGAACGGTCCGGCAAGGGCCGGCTGGAAACCGTACTGCGCAAGGTGAACTGAGATTACAGACGGCGGGCGAGCGCCAGCAGCCCGCCGGCGCCGATCATCAAGCCCCCCGTCAGCCGGTTCAGGGTCTTGGCGGCCGAGGCGCTGGTCAGGCGGGCGCCGATGCTGTTTCCGCCCATGGCGTAGGCCATGATCCAGCCGAACTCCACCACCGTCATCAGGATGACCAGCGCGACGAGCTGCGGCCCCAGCGGTGCAGACGGCTCGATGAACTGCGGGAACAGGGCCGCCATGAAGACCAGGGCCTTGGGGTTGCTGAAAGCGACCAGAGCGCCGCGCAGGAACAGCCGAACCGCCGAGACGTCTTCGGCGGGTTGGGTGGCGGAATTGGCGCCCCCTTCCCCGGTGGGGGCGCGCCAGGCGGCGATGCCAAGCCACGTCAGATAGGCCACGCCCGCCCACTTCACGGTCAGGAACGCCGCTTCCGACGCGGCCAGCAGCGCGCCGAGGCCCAGCACGGACAGGGTCGCCAGGGTCGCGAGCGCCACGCACATGCCGAACCCGCCCCAGGCGGCGCGGCGGACGCCGTATTTCAGGCCGAGGCTCATCGCCAGCAGCATGTTGGGGCCGGGCGTCATCGACAGCACGAAGGAGGTCACCAGAAACAACCCGAGCGTCTGCCAGCTCATCCACCGACTCCTGAAAAAACGGGAGGAGGATGGGAGCACGACGGGACAGCCCGTTGCAATGGCGGCCGGCGCAGATCTGCTCAACGTTTGGGAACTGGCGCCGGAGTCGATTCGCGCAACCACTCGTCCAGGCTTTCCGGCGGGGGTGGCCGCTCGGCGGTTTGCGGGGGTTTGGAGCGTTGGGGTTTGGGTGGCGGCGATGGGATGCGCTCGTCGGGGCTCAGCATGGGACCGGGGCGAATGTCGCCGTTCGGCTCGACCCGCGCGGCGTAGCGGGTGCCCATGGCGGTGATGAACTCCCCCTCGCCGGTCGGGCGGTTGCGGAGGAAGGTGCCGACGTAGCGGTGGCCGTCCGGGAAGGTCAGGGTGCCGAAGCCGGTGCGGCGGTCGTTTTCCCACTCCCCGGCGTAGCGCCGGCCATCGGGCCAGACGAGGACGCCGTAGCCGGAGGCGCGGCCGTTCCGGAAGGTGCCGGTGAACTCCCGGCCATCCTCCCACTCGATGCGGGCTTCGCCCTCCAGGCGGCCGTCGGCGAAGGTGCCCTCGACCCAGCCGTCAGGGCGGCCGTCGTAGGCCCATTCCAGCATGCCGCCGCCGTGGGCGAAGCCGTTGCGGCACTGCCCAGCCCAGCGGATGGTTTTGCGGGCATCCGGGTACGGATCCCGGATCCGGCAGCCGCCGGCGCGGTCGGCGACGACCTGCTCCGCAACGGACCGTGAGGTCGGGGCGGCGGCGCCAAGCACGGCGACGATGCCGAGGGCCACGGGCCAGACTCGCATGATCGGGCACTCCGGACGGTCTCGCAGGCCTCGCGAGGGGAGAGCCTAATCACAACAGGCGGGGCTCCGGCTGTGTCCCGCGTCTCATTTCACCCGTTTTGATCGGCGTCCCGATTGGCCCAGCGGGCCGCCGCCGCGTCGTCGGAATCCTTCGCCTCCACCCAGCGTTCGCCGGCCGGGGTGTCTTCCAGCTTCCAGAAGGGGGCCTTGGTCTTCAGCCAGTCGATCAGGAAATGGCAGCTTTCGAAGGCGGCTTCGCGGTGGGCGCTGGCGGTGGCGACCAGAACGATCTGGTCGCCCGGCTCCAGCCGGCCGTAGCGGTGGATGATGAGCGCGTCGTCCAGCGGCCAGCGGGCGCGGGCCTCCTCCTCGATGGCCTCCAGCTGCTTTTCGGTCATGCCGGGGTAGTGTTCCAGCGTCATGGCGCTGACCGATTCTCCGCCGGCCATATCGCGAACGAGGCCGACGAACAGGGTCACGCCGCCGATCGCGGTCTTGCCGCGCGTCATGGCGGCCAGTTCGGCCCCGACGTCGAAATCCTCGCGCTGAACCTTCACCGTCACGGCGCTTCCTTTCGTTTCTGGTCCAAAGCCTCTGACCGGAGCGCCCTCAGCCGCCGGTCACCGGCGGGAACAGGGCCACCTCGTCGCCGGGGTTCAGCGGGTGGTCGTAGGGGACATGCTCCTGGTTGACGGCGACCTTCACGACCTTGGAGTTGGCGAGCGCCTCGGCGTGCTTCGGGCTGCGGGTCTTCAGCCATTCGACCAGACCGCCCACGTCCCTGACCTCCGGCGGCAGGTCCACCGTTTCGGCCGCGACGCCGATCTTCGTCCGCAACCACGCGAAATAGAGGACCTTCATCACCGAACCTCACTGAAAGGCAGAAAATCGACGATCATGCCGGGCTCGACGCGGGTCGCCTCCTCCGGCAACTCGACCAGCCCGTTGGATTCAACCATCGACGACAGGATACCGGCACCGTCGCGCGGGTGCTTGACCGCGGTCATGACGCCATCGGCGGCGCGGACCAGCGTGGCGCGGACATATTCGCGGCGGCCGGGCTTCTTCTTGTAGGTGAAGCCGGCGCGCACCGGGAACAGGGACGGCGCCTCGTCGGCCACGCCCATCAGGCGCAGCAGGATCGGCCGGGCGATGCGCAGGAAGGTGACCATCACGGCGACGGGGTTGCCGGGCAGGCCGACGAAAGCCGCATCCCCGACCGTGCCCAGCGCGACCGGACGGCCCGGCTTGATGGCGAGGCGCCAGAAGTGGAGGGAGCCTTGCGCCTCCACCGCCGCCTTGACGTGGTCCTCCTCCCCCATGGACATGCCGCCGGAGGTGACGAGCACGTCGTGGGACTCCGCCGCGCCGCCCAGCGCGTCGCGGATCGCGTCGCGGCGGTCCGGGAGGATGCCGAGGTCGGTGACCGCGCAGCCGAGCTGGCGCAGCGCCGCGATCAGGGCGAAGCGGTTGGCGTCGTAGATGCAGCCTTCGGTCAGCGGAACGCCGGGGTCGCGGACCTCGTCGCCGGTCGAGAAGACGGCGGCGCGCAACGGCGTGCGCACCGCCACGTCGCGGCGGCCGAGCGAGGCGAGCAGGCCGATGTCCTCCGGGCGCAGGCGGCGGCCGGCGTTCAGGACGGTGCTGCCGCGCGCCATGTCCTCTCCGGCGCGGCGGCGGTTGGCGCCGCGCTTGATGCCGGTCGGGATGGTGACGGTGTCGCCTTCGGCCTTGCAGTCCTCCTGCATCAGCACGGTGTCGAAGCCCGAGGGCATCGGGGCGCCGGTGAAGATGCGGATCGCCTCGCCACGTTGGCCGGGCCGGCCCAGCGGATGGCCGGCGGCGACGCGGGCGGTGATGGGAAGGGTGGTGTCACCATCGGGCGTCAGATCGTCGAAGAAGACGGCATACCCGTCCACGGCGGAGTTGTCGTGCGGCGGCACGTCGAACGGCGCCACGACGTCCTCCGCCAAGACGCGGCCCAACGCATCGGTCAACCCGACGCGTTCGGTTCCCGTCACCGTGTGGACGCGCTCAGCCAGCTGGGCCAGAGCCTGTTCCACCGCCATCATTTCGCCGCCGAAGGCGAAGCAATCGTTGCTGAGCTGAGCCATGAGCGCACTCTAGTCCGGCGGGCCGGGCGGGTTGAAGCCCGTTGTGCAGCGTTGTGCGGATTGTGCACCGGGCGGGAAATGCACAATGGGGCGAATCGGGCGATTTGTCGTTTTGGGATAAGGGGTTGGGGAGATTTGTTCGAGAGCGTCCGTGTAGCGGTCGGTGCACAATCCGCCAGGAAATTGGACGAAAGGATGAGGGCGGGTGTGCGGGGCATGGTGAGAGGTGAGGGTGGTTTCTGGGATTTTGATCCTAGCACGAAACTTGCCTGTTTCGCAAGGCGTTGCCCCCTCCCTTCCCATCGCAAGGCGATGGGCCCCTTCCCTCCCCCGCTTCGCGGGAGAGGGGGAAATTGCATCAGCCGACCCTGCCCTCCAGCCCGCACCGCGCGATGATGAACGCCGCGATGGCCTCCTCGTCGTCCAGGTCGAAGACGGGGACGGGCGCGTCCGGGACCGGGCTGTCGCTGGCGATGGCGACGATGGTCGGGTCGCTGGGGGCGATCAGCGGCTTGCCGACCGAGCGGCGCCACACCTCGACCTTCTCGTGGGGTTCGCGCTTGAACCCCTCGATCAGCAGCAGATCGACCGGCGACAGCTTCGGCAGAAGCTCGCTCAGGGTCAATTCGGGCTCGTCGTTGCGGATCTCGTGCATCAGCGCCCAGCGCTTGGGCGAGCTGACCAGTACCTCCGTCGCGCCGGCCACGCGGTGGTTGTGGCTGTCCTTGCCGGGGTGGTCGATGTCGAACCCCTTGTGCGCGTGCTTCATGGTCGAGACGGTCAGACCCTGGCGGGTCAACGCCGGGATCAGGC
>JAEZID010000563.1 GCA_023416195.1 Pseudomonadota bacterium
CCTGCGGCTGCTCAGCCAGATCCGGGCGACGCTGAACGCGGTCGCGGACTTCTCGCGCATCGAGGGGTGAATGGGGGAGGGGGCTGTTCTGGTTGCCCCCACCCTCCCATGCTGGCGCGTGGGTCCCTCCCTCCCCCGCTGCGCAGGGGAGGGACAAGGCGGAGTCCCAATCGGCGGGCTACCCCTCGATGCGCGAGAAGTCGGCCACGGCGTTCAGCGTGGCGCGGATCTGGCTCAGCAGGCGCAGGCGGTTGGCGCGAAGCTCCGCCTGTTCGGCGTTCACCGTCACCTTGTCGAAGAAGGCGTCCACCGGGCCGCGCAGGCGCGCCAGCGCGCCCATGGTGCCGGTGAAGTCCTCGTTCTCCAGGAGCGGCTTGGCCGTCGCGGCGGCGTCGGTCAGGGCGCCGTAGAGGTCCTTCTCTTCCGCGAGCGTCAGGAGGGCGGCATCGACCGGCTGGTCGTAGGCCTTGCCGTCCTTCTTCTCCTCGATGCGCACGATGTTGGAGGCGCGCTTGTAGGCGGTCAGCAGGTTGGCGCCGTCCTCGGAGCCGACGAACTCCTGCAACGCCTTCACCCGAGCCAGCAGACGGACGAGATCGTCCTCGCCGCCCAGCGAGAACACCGCGTCCACCAGATCGTGCCGCACGCCCTGGTCGCGCAGCACCACCTTCAGGCGGTCAGCGAAGAAGGCCATGAGGTCGCCCGCCACCGAATCCGCCGCGGCGAAACCGCCGACGCGGTAGAGGCCGTGCGCGGACTGGAACACCTGGGCCAGGTTCAGGCGCAGCCCGTTCTCCAGCACCAGACGGATGATGCCGAGCGCGGCGCGGCGCAGCGCGTAGGGGTCCTTGGAACCGGTGGGCTTCTCGTCGATGGCGAAGAAACCGACCAGCGTATCCAGCTTGTCGGCCAGGGCCACCGCCACCGACACCGGAGCCTTCGGGCAGGAATCGTTGGGGCCGAGCGGCTTGTAATGCTCGGCGATGGCCTCGGCGACGACCGGGTTCTCGCCCTCCCCCAGCGCGTAGTAGCGGCCCATGATGCCCTGGACCTCGGGGAACTCGCCGACCACTTCGGTGACGAGGTCCGCCTTGGCGAGCAGCGCGGCGCGGGTCGCGGCGTTGGCGTCCGCACCGATGGCGCGGGCGATCTCCGCCGCCAGGACCTGCACGCGGGTCACCTTCTCCGACACCGTGCCAAGCTTGGCGTGGAAGGTGATGGCGGCGAGCTTGGCGACCCGGTCCTCAAGCTTGGTCTTGCGGTCCTGGTCCCAGAAGAACTTGGCGTCGGACAGGCGGGCGCGCAGGACGCGCTCGTTGCCGGCGACGATGGCCTTGCCGCCGTCGGTCGTCACCATGTTGGCGACGACGACGAAACGCGGCGCCATCCGGCCGTCCTTGTCGAGGACGGCGAAATACTTCTGGTGCGTGCGCATGGAGGTGATGAGGACCTCCGACGGCACGTCCATGAAGGTCTCGTCGATGGAGCCGATCAGGACGACCGGCCATTCGACGAGGCCGGCAACCTCTTCCAGCAGGCCGTCGTCGGGGGAGAGGGTCAGGCCCTCCTTCGCGGCGAGAGCCTCGGCGTCGGCCTTGATCTTGGCCTTGCGCTCCTCGCGGTCGAGGATGACGTGGGCCTTGCTGAGCTTTTCCTTGTAGTCGGCGAAGCTTTCGACCGTGAAGGCGTCCGGGGACAGGAAGCGGTGGCCGCGCGTGCTGTTGCCGAAGGCCAGCTTGCCCTGGGTTCCGCCGAGGTCGTAGGCGCCGTCGAGGACCTTGCCGCCGAAGACCGCGACGATGGAGTGCAGCGGACGCACCCAGCGCACCGTGCTGGTGCCCCAGCGCATGGACTTCGGCCAGGGGAAGTCCGCCATGACGGCGGGGATGATCTCCGCCAGCACCTCGGCGGTGGCGCGGCCCTTCTTCTCGGTGACGGCGAAGTAGAAGACGCCCTTGCCCCCCGTGGAGGTGAGATCGCGCTGCTCGCACTGGTCGAGGCTGGTCAGGCCGGCGGACTTCAGGAAGCCCTGGACCGCCTGCTCGGGCGAGCCGACGCGGGGGCCCTTCTTCTCTTCCCGAACGTCGGCGGTGCGCTCGGGCAGGCCATCGATGACGAGGGCGAGGCGGCGAGGGGTCGAATGGGCCTGCGCGTCCGTGAAGGTCAGGCCGTTGGCGGCCAGACGGTCGGTGACGAGGCGCTTGAGGTCGTCGGCCGCGCGCGCCTGCATGCGGGCGGGGATTTCCTCGGAGAAGAATTCGATCAGCAATTCGGGCATGTTGTCCGACATTTTACTGGGCCCCTCCGGCGGTCCACGCCTCGCAGCAGGCCTTCGCCAGCGCGCGCACGCGGCCGATGTAGGCGGCGCGCTCCACGACGCTGATGACGCCGCGCGCGTCCAGCAGGTTGAAGAGGTGGGACGCCTTGATGCACTGGTCGTAGGCGGGAAGCGCCACGCCCTTGGCGATCAGGGACTGGCACTCGGCCTCGGCGTCCTTGAAATGCTGAAGCAGCATGTCGGTGTTGGCGTGTTCGAAATTGTGCGCCGAATACTCGACCTCGGCGCGCTTGAAGACGTCGCCGTATTTCACGCCCTGGCCGTTGAAGTCGAGGTCGTAGACGTTCTCGACGCCCTGGACGTACATGGCGAGGCGCTCAAGCCCGTAGGTCAGTTCGACCGCCACGGGGTCGCACTCGATGCCGCCGACCTGCTGGAAATAGGTGTACTGCGTGACCTCCATGCCGTCGCACCACACCTCCCACCCCAGGCCCCAGGCGCCGAGCGTCGGGCTCTCCCAGTCGTCCTCGACGAAGCGGATGTCGTGCAGCGACGGGTCGATGCCCAGCACCTTCAGGCTTTCCAGATACAGCTCCTGCGCGTTGGCCGGCGAGGGCTTCAGGATCACCTGATACTGGTAATAGTGCTGGAGACGGTTCGGATTCTCGCCGTAGCGCCCGTCCTTCGGCCGGCGGGAGGGCTGCACGTAGGCCGCCTTCCAGGCGTCGGGACCGAGGGCGCGCAGCGTCGTCGCCGGGTGGAAGGTGCCCGCGCCAACTTCCATGTCGTAGGGCTGGAGGATGACGCAGCCCTGCTCCGACCAGAACTGGTGAAGCTTGAGGATCAGGGCCTGGAAGGACAGGCCGCGATTGTCTTTGGGAATCCCGCTCTGGGAGGCCATGGGCGGTCACGTACGATTATTGTTGAAAAAGCGCGCCGCACGATACGCGCCAGCATTCTTGCTTGCAAGTCGCCTTAGCGGCCGTAGGGGCAGCTGGGGCGGCCGCAGGACACCGCCGAGCGCGGGGCGACGTAGGCGCCGCACTCCGGGCACTTCTCCATGTCCTCGGCGCCGACGCGGGGAGACTGGGCGGTGCCCCCCGTCTGGCGCTTCTGCTCGCGCTCGCGTTCGTGCAGGCGCTCGCGCCCGACCGCGCCGACGCGGTTGTACCAGCGCCAGCCGAACCAGACCGCGCCGATCACCAGCGCCAGAAGCAGTATCTTTCCAAACATGCCGCAGGATTAAGGGGCGAGGACGCCTTGGGTCAAGGCGGATCGGCTCAGCCCAGCGCGATCTTCACCGCGAACGGGATTGTGCGCCGGGCAGAAAGTAAGTCTTGCCGTCCGCCGCAGGATCGGCACTCTAATGAATCCCAAGACGAAGGAGGAGCAAAAGGCAATGGACGTCAGCGCTTACCCGGTCATCGTCCGCCCACTGGCGCCGGAGCAGGGCGTCGGCTACGTGACCGAGGTGCCCGACCTGCCGGGCTGCACCGCCGGGGGCGCCACGCCGGCCGAGGCGGAAGCGGCGACGCGCGCGGCGATCCGCGCCTGGATCGAGGCGGCGCAGAAGGGCGGCCAGCCGGTGCCGCCGCCGTCCGAGCGCTTGCGGGAAGTGACGCAATAACGCAGTGATGCGTCAGAGGCCGTAGCGGGACCAGAGGGCGCGCTCCTCGACGGCGGCCAGCGCCGCGCCCGGAAGCTCGGAGACGAGAGAATCGAGGGGCGAATCGAGGGCCGGCGCCCCCACCCGCAGGCCGACGCGGCGGAACCAGCGGCGGTCCTCCTGCACCACGCGCAGGCGGACCTTTTCGCCGAACCGCCCGCGCAGGATCGTGCGCAGGTCGCCGATGCCGTCGATCAGGCCCATCTCCAGAGCCTTGCGCCCGGCCCAGAAGGCGCCGGAGAACAGAACCTCGTCCGGGGCGTTCAGCCGCCCGCCGCGCCGGTCGCGGACCATCGCCTTGAAGGCGTCGTGGATGTCGTCCTGGATGGATCTCAGGTGGGCGACGCCGTCCTCGCGCTCCGGCGCGAAGGGGTCGAGCAGGACCTTCTTGTCGCCGGCGGTGTAGAGACGCCGCTCGATGCCGTGGCGCTGGATGAACTCGTGCGCGCCGAAGCCCGAGGACACCACGCCGATGGAGCCGAGGATGGAGCTTTCGTCGGCCCAGATCTCGTCCGCCGCGCAGGCCAGCCAATAGCCGCCGGACGCCGCCGCGTCCTCGCAGAAGGCGAAGACGGGGACGTTCTTCTCGGTGGCGAGGTCGCGGATGCGCTTGGCGATCAGCGCCGACTGCACCGGCGATCCGCCCGGCGAATTGACGATCAGCGCCACCGCCGCCTGCTTCTTCAGGGCGAAGGCCCGCTCGATCAGGGGGGCGGAACCGGCCAGCGTCAGCCCGTGGCGCAACGGCCCCAACTGGCCGATGACGCCGGTCAGGCGCAGGACGGACACGATCGGCCCGGCCTCGCGCCAGGGGCCGAAGGGGAGCTTGGCGAGGAGGTCTTGCATGGTCATCGCCGGTTGAAATGGTGACGCTGGCGGTGGGTTTGCAAGGATCGGTGGGGAGTGAGGAGGAAAAAAGCGCCGGCCGGAGGCCCCCACCCTAACCCTCCCCCGCTGGGCGGGGGAGGGGATGACGGCGTCACGCCGCGCGGATGCGGGCGATGAAGTTCTCGACGGTGGTGGTCAGGGTGCGCGACTGGCTGGACAGGTCGTTGGCGGCGTGGAGCACCTCGCTGGCCGAGCGGCCGGCGTCCTGCGCCGCCTGATTGACGCCGGTGATGTTGCGGGTCACCTCGGTCGTGCCGGCGGCGGCCTGCTGGACGTTGCGGGAAATCTCCCCGGTCGCCGCCGTCTGCTCCTCCACGGCCGAGGCGATGGAGGCGGCGATCTCGTTCACCTTGCGCACCGTCGTGGTGATGGAGCGGATCGCCTCCACCGAGTCCTGCGTCTCCTTCTGGATCGCCTGGACCTGACCGGAGATTTCCTCGGTGGCCTTGGCGGTCTGATTGGCAAGGCTCTTGACCTCGCTCGCCACGACGGCGAAGCCCTTGCCGGCCTCGCCCGCGCGGGCCGCCTCGATGGTCGCGTTCAGCGCCAGCAGGTTGGTCTGGGCGGCGATCTCCTGGATCAGCTGGACCACCGTGCCGATGCGCTGGGCGGCGTCGTTCAGGCTTTCCACCATGGCGTTGGTGCGCTGCGCCTCGTCCACGGCGGTCTGGGTGCTGCGGGCCGAATCCTCGACCTGGCGGGCGATCTCGGCGATGGAGCCGGCCAGCTCCTCGGCGGCGCTCGCCACGGTCTGGACGTTGGCCGAGGCCTGCTCGGTCGCGGCGGCGACGGCGGCGGCCTGCCGGGTGGTCTCCTCGGCGACCGAGGACATGCTCTGCGCGTTGCCCTGAAGCTGGGTCGCGGAGGACGACACGGCGCCGACCACGCTCTTCACCGACGCCTCGAAGCTGTCGGCCAGCTCGTTCATCAGGCGCTTCTTCTCCTGGGCGGCGCGCTGTTCGGCCTCCTTGGCCTCCTCCTCCATGCGGCGGGTGCGGGTCAGGTTGTCCTTGAAGATCTGCATGGTGCCGGCGATGTCGCCGATCTCGTCCTTGCGGCCGACGCCGTAAATCTCGACGCTGGTGTCGCCGTCGGCGAGGCGGCGCAGGCAGCCGACCGAGGCGGCCACCGGACGGCCGATGCCGAACCGGGCGATGAGGAAGCCCACGACGATGCCGCCGGCCACGCCCAGCACCGCGACCGCGAGGACCAGCGTCTGGATGCGGGCCGCGTCCTCCTGCGCGCCCTTGGCGACCGTGTCGGCCTTGTCGTCGGAGTACCGGTTGAACGCCGACATGGCCTGCTGAAGCTGGGTGGCCGCGGCGCGCGACGAGAGGGCGGAATCGACGATCTCCTGCCGCGCCTTGTCGTTGGAGACCTGGGCACCGTTGCGGCGCACCACGGCCATGGTTTCGTCCAGTTCCTTGAGGTAGGCGGCGTAGGCCGTTTCGACGGCGCGCAGCAGCTCCGCCCCGCGCGGCCCGGCCGTGGCCTTCAGGCCGTTCAGCCGCTGCTCAAGCTGGGCGCGCTGTTCCTGGATGACGTTTTCCACCTCGGCGACCTGCGACGGCGACGGATCGGCGGCGACCCGGAATTCGGCCCGGTTGAGCGCGATGACGTTCTGGTTCAGGCGGGAACCGGTCAACGCCTCCTGTCCGGCCTCCTGCACCTCGCCGGCCTCCACACTCAGACTCTTCAGCGCGTTGATGCTGATCACGCTGATGACGGCCATGGTCGCCGACAGCAGCCCGACCACGAAAAGCACCTTGGTCAGGATTTTCCAATCGCTGAAACGCATGTCCAATTCCCCCCGCCTTTTCGGCTATTGATTTTGAGTCGATACCATTCACATTGGTGTGGGGAGCGACCCGGCAAGAAGCAACTGCGCTTCTTGCGTTGCGGCATACTGTCTCAGGCTGCCGGTTCTGGCCGGAGTCAGGGCGCCAGCGCGGCGGCGTCGCGCAGGACGCGCTGGGCCGCGTCGGTGTAGGAGCCGTCGGGGGCGTGCAGCGTCAGGCCCGGCGTGAAGCGGGCCGGGGCCTTGCCGCCCTTCCGCGCGGACAGGAGGATGCGGCGGGCGTCCTCCCCCGGCCTGGGCCACAGCGGGACGAGGACGAGGGAGCCGAAGCGGGCGCCGTGCAGCGCCGCCAGGATCTCGTCCAGCCGGTCGGCGCGGTGGACCAGGGTCAGGGTTCCGCGCGGCTTCAGCATGGCGGACGCGAAGCGCAGCCAGTCGGCCAGCGCGGCCTCCCCCTCCACGTTGGCGGCGGCCTTCCAGGGGTCGGGGGGAAGGCTGGCGGCCCCGGCGCGCAGATAGGGCGGGTTCATCATGACGCGGTCGAAGGAGCCGGGCGCCAGGGCGGGCGGCGGGGACAGGAGATCGCCGTCGAGGATGGCGACGCGGGCGTCCGCGCCGTTGAGCGCGGCGTTGCGGCGCGCGTAGTCGGCGGCGTCCGCGCGCTTTTCCAGGCCGGTGACGAGCGCGTCCGGGACGCGGGCGGCGAGGCACAGGGCGGCGGCCCCGGTGCCGGTGCCGACGTCGAGCACGCGCTCGCCGGGATGCGCGTCGGTGAAGGCGGCGAGCAGCACCGGGTCGATGGCGGCGCGGTAGCCGTCGAAGGGTTGGAGAAGACGGACGCGGCCGTCGAGGAGGCTGTCGGTGGTCATGGCCTTTCCGGGCAATGTTCCCTCTCCCGGCCCCGCTGGGAGAGGGGTCAGGTTTCCTCGCCCGCGTCGCGCAGGAGGCGGCGGGCGCGGGCGTGATCGTCCTCGGCCACCATCAGGCGGCGGGGAATGGCGCCGATGGATCCTTCCAGCACGCTGGTGTGGGTGTCGAGCACGATGCCGTCGATCCCGGCGTCCGCCAGAAGGGCGAGAAGCCAGGACAGACGGACCGGATCGGTGGTGCGCAGAAGTTCCTTCATCACATCTCGAAAGCGAATCGCCCTGCGGGCTTGACCGAAGAGGCTATGCCGTTATGCTCCCTGCCGGAATTCGTCACGTCAATCATCATTGGAGTCGACCTTGGCGGTCGTGACCAACCTCGAGCCGAAACGGCGCAAGTCCACC
>JAEZID010000564.1 GCA_023416195.1 Pseudomonadota bacterium
AAGGAGCGGCGCATGCGGCACATCGCGATCTATGGAAAGGGAGGCATCGGCAAGTCGACGCTCTCGTCGAACCTGACCGCAGCCATTGCGGAACAGGGCTTGACCGTCATGCAGATCGGCTGCGATCCCAAGGCCGACTCCACGAAGAACCTGACCGGCGGCCGGAAGATCGCCTCGGTTCTGAGCCTTGCCGAACAGTACGGCATCGCCAAGCTGGAGCTTGAGCAGGTGGTGGTCCAGGGCTTCAACAACGTCTACTGCGTCGAGGCGGGCGGCCCGGAGCCGGGCATCGGCTGCGCCGGCCGGGGCGTCATCTCGGTGATGGATTGCCTGAAGGAACTGGACGTCTTCAACGAGCTGAAGATCGACGTCGTGCTGTACGACGTGCTGGGCGACGTGGTGTGCGGCGGCTTCGCCGTGCCGCTGCGCAACGGCTACGCCGACCAGGTCTACGAGGTGACCTCCGGCGAGATGATGGCGCTGTACGCCGCCAACAACATCGCCCGCGCGCTCAATCGCTTCGGCCAGCGCGGCCCGGTCCGGCTGGGCGGCCTCATCTGCAACCAGCGCAACGCCTTCATGGAGCGCGAGGCGGTCGAATCCCTGGCGCGCAGCCTGGGCACCCAGGTCGCGGCCTTCGTGCCGCGCGACAACGTGGTCCAGGAATGCGAGATGCAGGGCAAGACGGTGATCGAGGGCGCCCCGGACTCGGCCCAGGCCAATGTCTATCGCAGCGTCGCCCGCACCATCCTCTCCAACGAGCGATATTCCGTCCCCACGCCGCTGACCGACGACGAGTTCGAGGAGCTGTTGGTGCGGGTGAAGGCGGAAGGGCTCGCCGCATGACGCCCGCGATCGAAGAGCGGATGGGCCTCTTCTCCGAACTGGTGGAGGCCGTCGAGGCCGATCTGGTCCGCATTCGCGAAGGCCTCGACATGCACCAGTTCTGCGCCTACTGGGGGGCGCACGAGATCTTCGGCTACATCGACGGCGCCGTCTGCGTCGTGCACGGCACGGCGGGCTGCATGTCGAACCGGCGCTTCCTGCTGCCCTTCGGCGGCGCCGACAAGTGCCATCTGGAGCCGCAATACACCACCGCCTTTTCCGAACACGACGTGATCTTCGGCGGCGAGCGCAAGCTGGCCGAGGCCGTAGCACTGGTCCAGGAACGCCACGACCCGAAGCTGATCGCGGTGATCACCAACTGCTGCGCCGACATCATCGGCGACGACGTCGGCGGCGTGGTGCGCGGCATGGAAAAGGACGGGCAGCGCATCGTCTGGCTGCACACCGGCGGCTTCACCGGGAAATCCTACCGCAAGGGCACGGAGGAGGCGTTCAACGCCCTGGCCCGGCTGATGGCCGAGGCGCCGCCCAAGCCGGTGGTTCCCGGCACCATCAACCTGTTCCCCCGGCGCTGGGTCTGGGGCGAGAACCAGCAGCGCGAGGCCGCCGAAGGCATCCGGATGCTGGAAAAGCTCGGCCTCAAGGTGAACTCGATCCTGCGCAAGGGCATCCCCTACGAGGAGTTCCTCGACCTGCGCACGGCCGAGGCCAACGTGTCGCAGTGCTTCTTCTGGAGCATGGAACTGTTCGAGCAGATGTCCCGCCACTTCGGCACCAAGCAGATCAAGGCGTCGAACCCGGTCGGCCTGACCTCCTCGCTGGCCTGGATGGAGGCGACGGCGCGGACCATGGGAATCGACTACGACTTCGACAACGACCCCGAGGTCGCCGAGTTGAAGGAGTTGCGCGAGCGCGTCCGCGCCCGCGTCGGCCGGGGACGCAAGGCGGTCGTCTGGACCCAGACCGGCGAGAAGCTGGTGGGGCTGGTCAAGTTCGCGCGCGACCTCGGCCTCGACCCCGTTGCGGTGGGCGTCGATCCGGCCATCGTGCGCGACAAGATGGGCATGTTCCGCAAGGAGCTGAACGACGGCTTCGACGTGCCGCTGTACCTGTCGAGCTACGTCGAGGAGATCAAGGGCTTCGTGGACAGCCTCGACGACCCGGTCGTCATCTGCAACGAGGACTACTTCCCCGGACGCGTCGTCTTCCGCCACCGCTACAACGGCCAGCAGACCTACGGGCTGGAGGGTGCCCGCAGCATGTACGGCGAATTCCTGCACGCCCTCGACAACCGGCGCAGCCGCTACTCCTTCCTGAGGGAGGCCGTGTGATGGACGGCATACTGGACACGGCCCCGGTGGCCGAGGGGGTGTCGGGCCCCTGCATGGTGGACCCGGTCACCAAATGCGCCATCTTCGGCATCGCGCAGGTGGTGGGTGAGATCCGTGGCGGCACGGTGCTGGTGCACGGACCGAAGGGGTGCGCCTTCCCCGCCTTCGAGGCGACCCATCTGTCGCAGGTCCGCTTCAACTATTCGGAAATGTGCGAGAAGACCGTCATCTTCTGCGGCGAGACCCTGCTGCGCGAAAAGCTGTGGGAGACCTACCACGACAACGACACGCTGTTGATGGGGGTCATTTCCACTTGCTCCTCGGAAATCATCGGCGATGACATCGAAGGCGTGATCGCCAGCGCCGGCCTGCCGGTGCCGGTGCTGAAGTTCGAAGGCGCCGGCTTCAAGCGGACCCATCGGCAGGCCATCGACAACGCCATGGCGGTGCTGCTGAAACGCTTCCTGCCGGCGCGCGAGGGCTCCGACGGGTCCGTCAACCTGCTGTGCCACGTCGGCGCCCATTCCCGCTGGAAGGACGACTGCGTCGAATTGGCGGCCCTGCTCCGCCGCTTCGGCCGGCCGGTGCGCCCGCTGTTCCTCGACAACGATCTGTCCGACCTCGCGGCAGCGGCGGCGGCCGACCTCACCGTGCTCGCGTCCCCCGACGTTGGCGACGAGGCGGCCCGCGTCCTGAAGCGCAAGGCCAAGATCCCCTACATCGCCCCGCCGCCGCCCATCGGCCTGGAACGCACCGCCGACTGGCTGATGGCGGTGGCCGGGGCGCTGGGCGACCCGCTGTCCCGCGACGAGGTCGATGCGCTGGCCGACGCCAGCCGCCGGCGGTTCTGGACCGGCCTGGGGCGGGTGTCCTCGCAACGGCCCTTCGAGCACCTGCGCACCGCCCGGATCGCCGTGGTCGCCGAACCGGCCGCCGCCGAGGCCTACGCCCACCTGCTGACGCGCGAGCTGGAGGGAACGCCGTCGCTGGTGATCTTCAAGACGACCACGCCGGACGACCCGGAGGTGCGCGCGCTGGCCGGCAAGCTGCCGGCCACCAGCCGGGTCGTCGTCACCGGCGACAACGCCCGGATCGAGGCCGAGTTGCGGGCCGCACGCCCGGACATCCTGCTGGGCAGCGACCTGGACTTCATCAAGCACCAGGGCGCGGGAAAGGTCGCCTACGTCGGCGTCTCCTACCCGTCCACGCGCCGCGTCTACCTGAACCCGCGCTCCTACTGGGGCTTCGACGGAGCCCTGAACTTCGTCGAGGACTTGTTCAACGCCGTCACCGACGCCCATGGCTGACATAAGGAGAAGCACCATGACCGAGAAGACTGAAACCACCAAGGCCGCCACCGAGACCGACGAGCCGCCCAAGGCCGAATCCTGCTGCGGCTCGTCCGCTCCGAAGGCCAAGGACCTCAGCAAGTACGACTACCGCCACAAGGAGCATGGGCAGGAGGGGACGCGCCGCAAGGGCTGCTGCTGACCCACCTCTTGGCCGGCGGTCACCCGCCGGCCACTCCCTTCCACCGACAGCGCGAGACCCACTTATGAGCGTTCCAGCACCGACGCCGACTTCGCCGCGCAGCCCCTGCGCGACCGCCTGCGCCGACACCCGTTTGCCGCCCGTGGCCGAGGACGTCGAAGCCAAGGTGGCGCGGCACCCGTGTTACAGCGCGAAGGCGCACGGATCCTTCGCGCGCATGCACGTCCCCGTGGCGCCGGCCTGCAACATCCAGTGCAACTACTGCAACCGCAAATACGACTGCTCCAACGAGAGCCGGCCGGGCGTGACCAGCGAGCGCCTGACCCCGGAACAGGCGGCGCGCAAGGTCGTCGAGGTCGCGGCACAGATGCCGCAGCTCAGCGTCGTCGGCATCGCCGGGCCCGGCGATCCCCTGGCCAAGCCCGCCGCCGTCTTCGAGACGCTGGAACGTATCCGGGAGGCGCTGCCGACCATCACGCCGTGCCTGTCCACCAACGGGCTGGTCCTGGCCGACCACATCGGCACCCTGAAGGAGCTCGGCGTCGGCCACGTTACCATCACCATCAACGCCATCGACCCCGACATCGCCGCGCGGATCTATCCGTGGGTCTATTTCGACGG
>JAEZID010000568.1 GCA_023416195.1 Pseudomonadota bacterium
CGGCGCCCGAGGCGCCACGCTCCTCGGCCATCGCCAGAGCGGCCGCCACCGCGGCCACGCCGAAGTGAACACCGACCGGGAAGGTTTCGTCGAAATCAAGCGCGTTGGCGATGCGTGCGTTGCCGTAAACGGCGGAAATCAACGTGGTGCCGCCCTGTCCGACGAGCGTGCTGCCCCCGGACGCCAGACGCTGCCCAAGCAGGAGCGCCAATTTGTCGGACGTCGGCGCGATCTCGCAGGCCCGCCCACCGGCAAGACAACCCAACGTATCGAGAAGGATGCGCTTGGCCTCATGACGCACATCGCACGGTGCGTCCTTGAGCTGGAACTCCGAAAAGAAGCGTGAGACCGCTGCGGTTGTGGTCGGCATCGTTCGTTCCATGGGAAATGGATGCAAACGATATTCAGCGGTGCGCATAAAATCAAATGTGCTACTGTGCGCTTCATATGCGTTTATGTTATACGACGCACCGGGCGGTGTGTTCGGCGGAACAGTGATACCGACCGCGCCTGCATGTGAACCGCTCCGGATTTTCCGGAGGCTGGTTTGATTGAGTGACGGGACCTGAGTGATGGGACCGGCTGCGGCATCACCCGCCGTGCTGCTGCGTCTCCTTCGGCTCGGTGCCCGGCACGCTGGCGTTGGGCAGACCCATCAGGCGTTCACGGCGGTTCTCCCGGCGCTGCCAGCGCTGGAAGGAGCGCCGCCCCCACCACGTCATGAACCGTTCTCCCAACTGGCGCGGGCGCAGGAACAAAGGAACGCGCGGCTTGGACACCGGCGTCGGCTCCAGCGCCATGCCGACGGAGAGGATCTTGCCGTCCTCCATGTCGCGGACGATCAGCTCGACCCCACCCATGCGGATTCGGTCGCCCGGCTCGCAGGCGCCGCCGAACTCGTTGCGCAACAGGTCGCGCAAGGTCAGGTGGGCGTTTGCCAGCGACATCGGCAACCCGTACATCTCGGCGATCTGCCCGACTGTCGCGTCGGGACTCAGCACGAGGTCGCCGTAGAACTCCCGGTCGTCCTGGTCCAGCGCGCGGCTGCTGGCGAACAGCTTGTCGATCAGCGGCAACTGCTCGGGCGGGGTGAACAGGTAGACCATGTCGCCCGGCTGGTAGGGGCGGGCCTTGTGCAGCGGCACGACGCGCCCGTCGCGGATCACCAGTGACGGCCGGGCGAAGCGGGGCAGGCGCTGGCCACGCGCGGCGGGACTCTTGTCGCGGACGGTGTAGGCGACCAGCTCCTGATCGGCCTCGCCGGGCAATTCCAGTTCGACGCGTTCCACCGGCCCGCGCCGTGGCGGGATCAGCAGCTTCAGCCAGCGCGCCATCGGCCCGATGGTCCAGCCCTGCACCAGCAGCGACACGATCACCACGATGAAGGCAATGTTGAAGATGACCTGGCCGCCCGGCAAATCCCCCAGCACCGGCACCAGCGCCAGCAGCATCGACACGGCGCCGCGCAGGCCAACCCAGGCGATGAAGGTCGTCTCGTTCGCCGTGAAGCGGAAGGGCAGCAGGCACCGCCACACCGCCAGCGGACGCGCCACGAAGATCAGCAGCAGGGCGAGCCCGATGGCGGGCAGGGCGATGGTCCCGAAATCGTGCGGGGTGGCGAGCAGGCCCAGCATGACGAACATCACGATCTGGCTCAGCCACGTCAGTCCCGAATGGAACCGCCGCAGGCCCGGCGCGCCGCGCAGCCGCACGTTGCCGGCCACCAGCCCGGTCACGTACACGGCCAGGAAGCCGCTGCCGCCCAGTACGTTGGTGCCGGCGAAGACGAACAGGGCGAAAGTCAGCGTCACCACCGGGTAAAGGCCCGGCTCCATCTTCGTCTTGTTGATGAAGCCCGCCAGCAGAAATCCGCCCAGCACGCCCAGCGCGGAGCCGCCGACGATCTGCATCAGGAACTCGCTGAGCAGTTCCAGCGGCGTGCCCCAGCCGTGCCGGGCCGCCTCCACCAGCATGATGGTCAGCAGGATCGCCATCGGATCGTTGCTGCCGGATTCGATCTCCAGCGCCGAGCGGACGCGGTCGCGGATCGTGATCCCGCCAACCCGCAGCAGCAGGAACACCGCCGCCGCGTCGGTCGAACTGACCACCGCGCCGACCAGCAGCGCCTCGATCCATTCCAGATCCAGCAGATAATGGGCCACCACGCCGATGACGCTGGTGGTCAGTGCGACGCCCGCCGTCGCCAGGGTCAAGGCGGGCCACGCCGCCGCCTTGTAGCTGGACAGCTTGGTGTCCAGGCCGCTTTCGAAAAGAATGACGGCCAGCGCGATGGAGCCGATCAGGAAGGCGCTGCCGAGATCGTTGAACTGGATGCCGCCGATGCCGTCCTCGCCGGCCAGAATCCCGACCGACAGGAAAATCAGCAACAGCGGCGTGCCGATCCGGAGCGCCAGATAGCTTGTCAGGATGCTGGCGATCAGCAGCGTCGATCCGATCAGAATGATGTAGTTGGTCGCCTCCATGGGCCTCGCGTAGGGGTGATCGGGGCCGCCGCCGGGCGGAGCCCCTTGATTTTGACGCTCTCCTCCCCGAACCGCAACGCGGTCGGACATCCGGCATCAAACAGATTTGTCTCCCGCACCGCAACAAGGCCGATGGTAGGGTCCAGTCCGACGCAGTAGAGACGAGACAGGAGCCATCATGCCTCGGACATGGCGTATTCCGCCGCTTCTGCCGCCGGCCCTGCTGGCGGCCCTGCTGACGGCGGCAACGGCCCAGGCCGCCAGCGCGCCGGATGCCACCTCTTCGGCGGAGCGGCAGACGGACGACGCGGAGACGATCCGGAAAAAGGCCATCGACCTCGGGTCCTGGGGAGAGATCGAGGTGGGACAGACCGACAGCCCGTCGCGGCGGCTGGTGGTGACCACGCCGGTGCGCGATCCATGGTTCGTGGACGACGCTTACGGCGGCATGGACGCGCGGGCCGCCTATTACTCGCCACGGGTGTCCGGTTTCCAGGTCGGGCTCGGCTACACGCCGGTGCTGGCGGATCCCGGCGACGCGGACAGCGTGGCCCGGCACAGGGTCGAAGGGGTGGTCCGGCACGACGGCCGGCTCGGCAAGGCCAAGCTGCATGCGACCGCCGGGGGCGGCAAGGCGCGGGTGACCAGCAACGGGCGGCGGACGTCGCGCAAGACGTGGGTGGTCGGCGGGCAGGTCGCCGCGCGCGGCCTGACCGTCGGCGCCGGCTATCGCGGGCAAACCGCGCCCGACGGCCCCGACCGGCACACGCTGAACGCCGGCGTCCGTTATGAAGGCGGCACGGATGTGCGCAGCTGGACCGTGACCGGGCGCGTGGCGCACACCCAGACCGGCGGCGAGACCGCGCAGGAGGCATGGTCCACGGGCCTGCGTTTCCGCGTGACGCCGAAGGTCAGCCTGTCGGCCGATCTGGGCACCATGACCTACGACGGGGACCCGGCCGCCAGCACCATGCTGCGGATCGGCACGCGGGTGGTGTTTTAACTCACCAGCTGCCAGGTTCCGTCCGACTGGCGGCAGGCGGTGCCGCGCGCGGTCTCGCGCTTGCCCTCCACGTTGATCGTGTGGGTGTAGTCGCGGCAGGTCTGGCCGCTGCCGTTCTGATAGGTGCGCAGCGGCTGGACCGACCCTTCGCTGCGGCCCTGCGGGTTGTTCCAGGTGATGGTCTGGTTCCGGGTGACCGCGTCCCGCTCGGCGGCGGCGGCGCGGCTCTCGCTGTTCCCGTCGAGGCGCTGAGCGATCGCCCGGCCGGCGAAGGCGCCCACGATGGTGCCGAGCGCGGTTGTGGCGAGCTTGCCCGACCCGCCGCCGAACTGCGACCCGATCAGCGCGCCGCCGGCCGCGCCGCCCAGCGTTCCGACCGTTTCCGACGTGCTCATCCCCGTCTGGCAGGCACCGAGCGACAGCGCCAGGGCCGCACAGACGGTCATCTTGCGCATGGACATGGGTTCTCCCCCTTCCCGTGCTTCTTCACGGAAGGAAACCGGGGTCAAAGGGGTTGGTTCCTGATCCGTTTGAGACAGGCGGGGAAGCAAAACGCCCCTTCGTGTGTTGATGGAGGCGGAAGACACCACAAGGAGGGTTTGGACATGTCTCGTTTGCGCCTGATCGGAGCCGCCATTGCGCTGTTGACGCTCACGGCCTGTTCGACCGGCGGCGCGATCGGCGGCGCGGCCGGCGCGGCCGGCGGCTACGCCGTGGATGGCAAGCGCGGCGCCATCATCGGCGGCCTTGGTGGTGCCGCGTTGGGCCACGCCCTCGACTGACGGCCGTTGCCGAACGCGGCGGGCGCCCCCAGCGCTAGCGGCACGGCGCGCCCCGCCGCAGTGCGCGGGG